>JBDTNU010000005.1:0-34972 GCA_039933535.1 Caldimonas sp.
CATCGCCGCCAATCCGGGCAAGGTCGACGGCATCAAGATCTCGCTGCTCGACAAGTCGAAGGAAATCGCGATGCGGCGCCGCCTGCCCGAAGGCGTTCGCATGTACACCGGCGACGACTTCGACTACGCCGAGCTGATTGCCGGCGACGGCATCGGCACGTCAGGCAATCACCGGCACAGCGACGCCCTCCTCGGCATCTTCGACGCGATCGCGCCGGCGGCAAGCGCCGCGCTGAGCGCACTGTCCAACGGCGACCGCTCGCGCTTCGATGCGATCCTCGCGCCGACCGTGCCGCTGTCGCGCCACATCTTCCAGGCGCCGACTCGCTTCTACAAGACCGGCATCGTCTTCCTGGCCTGGATCAACGGCCACCAGTCGCACTTCACGATGGTCGGCGGGCAGCAGAGCGCACGTTCGCTGCTGCATTTCGCCGAAGCCTTTCGCCTCGCCGATACCGCCGGGCTGATCGAAAAGCCCGACCTTGCCCTCGCGCGGATGAAGCACCTGCTCGCATTGCATGGCGTCGAAGGCTAGCCAGCGCACCATGCGCGACTTCTCCGCCGACCACCGCTGGCTTTCCATCAACACCGCGACCTTGCGCGGCGCAGGAAGGCTGGACACGATCATCGAAGCGTGCGCCCGGCATGGCATCCGCGCGATCTCGCCGTGGCGCGACCAGGTCGCGGCGATCGGCATCGAACGCACCGCCGAGTTGATCCGCACGCATGGTCTCGAGCTCTCGGGCTACTGTCGCGGCGGCATGTTCTCGGCCATCGACGCAGCTGGCAGGCAGGCCGCGCTCGACGACAACCGGCGCGCCATCGACGAAGCGACGGCCTTCGGCGCCGCCTGCCTCGTGCTCGTCGTGGGCGGACTACCCGGCGCGCTCGCCGGCACGCCGCAATCAAAGGACCTGTTCGCCGCGCGCAGCGACGTTCGCGACGGCATCGCCGCGACACTGGACTACGCACGCCAGGTCGGCATGCCACTGGCCATCGAGCCGCTGCATCCGATGTATGCGGCCGACCGCGCGTGCGTCAACACGCTGGAGCAGGCGCTCGACCTGTGCGACGCGCTCGACCCGGAACGCAGCGGCGCACTCGGCGTGGCCGTCGACGTCTATCACGTGTGGTGGGATCCCAAGCTTGAAGCGCAGATAGCGCGCGCCGGGCACGATCGGCTGCTCGCCTTTCACGTCTGCGACTGGCTCGTGCCGACGAAGGATCTGCTCGAAGACCGCGGCATGATGGGCGATGGCGTGATCGAGCTGCAGCGCATCCGCGGCTGGGTCGAGTCCGCCGGATTCGCCGGCTACAGCGAGGTCGAGATCTTCTCGTCACGCGACTGGTGGAAGCGACCGGCCGACCAGGTGCTCGCGACCTGCGTCGAGAGGCACCGAAGCGTCGTCTGATGCCTACGCGGCGACCGGTGTGAGCGCCGTGCGGCGCACCCGGCGCACGTTGAACGCGCTCAGGATGAGCAGGCCCTGCACGATCGCGATGCCGAGCCAGATGTCCTGCGGCCGGTGCATGTCCATCAGCGGGCCGAACACCAGCGGCGCCGCGGCCTGGCCGATGTCGAGTCCCGAGTAGACGACGCCGTAGACGCGGCCGGTGGCATTGGGCGGCGCGGCCCGCTTCACGATCAGGTCGCGCGACGGTCCGGCCACCCCGGCGGCAACACCCATGAAGGCGAAGAGCACGGGCACCGCCATCGGCGCGAGCGGCGCGAAGCCGATCGTCAGGGCGAACACCGCGGCGATGCCGAAGCCGACGCCGACGATCTTCTCGCAGCGCGACGGGTCGGCAGCGAGAAAGCCGCCCAGCACCATTCCGCCGGCGCTGGCGATCATGTAGAAGGTTAGGCACATCGCCGCCCAACGAGTCGGAACGTCGTGAAGCTGTCGTGCCGCCTCGGGTGCGAACGCCTGCACGCCGCTGATGACGACGGCATAGAGGAAGAAGAAGCCGAAGCAGACCCAGACGGCGGGGATCGCGAGAAAGCCGAAGCTGCCTTCGCGCGACGTCGGGCCACGCGCTCCGACCGGCGGCTTGGCCGCGCTCGTCATCTCGATGGTCAGGTGGCTGCGATTGAGCCAGAGCACGCCCGTTACCACCAGCGCCAAGGCGCCGGCCGACGCGAGCGCGACGCGCCAGTTGAAGGCCAGCGTGATCGACACCATCATTGCCGGCGCGAGCGCCCAGCCGAGGCTGCCGGTAATGCCGTGCACGCTGAACGCGTGACCGAGCCGCGAGGGGTGGATCTTGCGATTGAGCAGCGTGTAGTCGACAGGGTGGAAGACGCCGTTGCCGATGCCCGCGACGACCGAGAACATGGCAAGCATGGCGTAGCTCGTGCTGATCGAGTAGCCGAACGCGGCAAGCGCGAGCAGGCCGATGCCGCCGAACAGGACCGGTCGTGGCCCGAAGCGATCGACGACGAAACCGGACATCGCCTGCACGCAGCACGAGACGACGAAGAAGATCGTCAGCAACACGCCGAGCTCGGTGAAGTTGACGTTGAAGTCCTTCATCAGCCAGGGAAAGAGCGGCGGCAAAAGAAGCTGGCTGAAGTGACTGACGCAATGCGCGAGGCCGACGAGGCCCATGACGGCGGCATCGCGGCGGAGCGGCGGCAGGGGCGAGCTTGAAAGTGTGGTGGCGGCAGCAGACATGGTTCGACAGTTCCAAGGCGGATGCTAGCCGAGCACGCCTCGTCCGGACTACGATAGGAAGCCAATCTCTATCGCGGTCCCGCCAATGAAGACACCGCCGCCGATCGACCCGCTGACTCCGCATCTCTTTCGCCCGGACAAAGTCCGGCCGGTGCGCGCCAAGCGCCAGCACCTGCTGGCGGCCACTCGCGTCGTGCCCCATGCCCACCCTTGGGGGCAGGTCGCGATCTCGAGCACCGGCGTGGTCCGGGTCACGATGCAGCACGGCACGACCATCGTGCCACCGTCGCGCGCGCTCTGGATTCCGCCCGGTGTCGAGCACGCAGTCACCGTGGTCGAAGATGCCGACCTGCTGACGCTCTATCTCGATCCCGGCCCGCGTGGGCGAGGCCTTGCGACGAGTGCGGTGGAGGCCGCGAAGTGGCAGCAATGCCGGGTCCTCGAAGCGTCGCGACTGTTGCTGGCCCTTGCGCTCGAACTCGACACGCGCCCCGACGACGGCCACGAGGGCATGGCCCGCGACGCGCTGCAACGCGAAAAGCGGATCGCAGCGCTGCTCGTCGACGAGCTCAAGCGCGCGCCGCAGGTGCCGCTCGGCATCGCCCTGCCTGCCGAAAAGCGCTTGCGTCATCTGTGCGAAGCGATGCTCGACGATCCGTCCCGCCACGCCTCGCTCGATGCCTGGGCCGCCGACGCGGGAGCGAGCGCCAGGACCGTCGCGCGCCTGTTTCGCAGCGAGCTCGGCACGACCTTCGTCCGGTGGCGCGAACAGGTGCTGCTCGCGCGCGCGGTGCCGCTCGCGGCGCGGCGCATGCCGATGGCCGCGATTGCCAACGAGCTGGGCTACGCCAGCCCGAGCGCGTTCGCGGCCATGGTGCGGCGCTCGGTCGGCACGTCGCCGCTCCGCTTCTTTCGCGCCGCCGCGTAGCGACGACGCAAGCGCGGCCGGTCGTATCGGTCCGTCGCGATATCTTGCAGAGCGTCGCCGCGCTTGCGCGTTTCGTCGCCAGTCGCTGGCGAGCCGAACGGCGCTGCGAGAGCATTTGCCGCTCCAACACTCTCTGAGGTGCCGCCATGAACGATCGACGCTTCGCCCTTGCCGCCTGTCTTGCCGCCCTGTCGGTTCCGGCCTTCGCTGAAAAGATGGTCACCGGCTCGGGCCGCCTGCTCACCGAACGGCGCAGTGCGAGCGGTTTCGACCGCGTTGCCGTCGCCGGCAGCTTCGACGTCGAGCTGCACCAGGGCAGCGCTGAAGGCATCGAGCTGAAGGGCGACGACAACCTGCTCGCGCTGGTCGAGACGCGCGTCGAAGGCGCGGCCGGGTCGCGCACGTTGAAGATCTCGCCCAGGCCCGACGTGGCGCTCGAGCCGAGCCAGCCGATCCGCGTGCGCATCGATCTCCAGCAGCTCGTCGCGCTCGACCTGGCCGGCACGGCGAAGGCCGTGGCGACCGGCTTGCACGTCGGCAAGCTGTCGATTGCGATCGGCGGATCCGGCGGCGTGACGCTGGCCGCGCTCGATGCGGAGCGCCTCTCGCTCAGCCTGGGCGGCAGCGGCCGCGCCAAGGCCGACGGACGCGCGACGTCAGCTTCGCTGAGCATCGCCGGCAGCGGCATGGTCGCGATGGCCGGGTTGGCCGTCGACGATCTGTCCATCAACATCGCGGGCAGCGGCTCGGCCGAGGTGCAGGCCAACCAGCGGTTGAGCATTTCGATCGCCGGCTCGGGACGCGTGAAGCACGCCGGTGCAGCCGTACCGAGCGTCAGCATCGTCGGCAGCGGCGACGTTCGACGCGGCTGAGTGGCCGCGCCATCGGCGCGCCGGTTGTCCAACTTCGCGAGCCGTGCATCCTTGTAACCAATCGTACGAAACTCCCAACGCCTAGACTCTGCGCATCGAGCACCGCCACGCATGGCGCTGCCGCAGGAGCGCTCATGCTGACATCGCTGTTCGGAGACCTGGGACCGGCGCGCGACGCCAAATCCAAGGCGCGCGAGTTCCACGACACTCAGCAGGATTCGCAGGGCTTTGCGGCCACCGCGATCATGGAAAGCGTCGCCACCGAGGTCAACGAGCGCGGCCAGATGATCGATCGCCACGTCAGCGATCTCGTGGTCGTCGGCTCGCCGGCGCAGGCCATCCGCGAGCACTTCGCGGCGACCCGTGCCGATCTCGAGAGCGCGTCATCGATGATCACCCTGCTCGACCCGGTCGGCGTCTGGGCGTCTTCCGTCGTCAAGGCGCTGTCGGATGCTGGCGGTCGGCCGATCGAGCGTCTGCACCTGCGCGAGAAGACGACGCTGCGCACGATCGCGATGATCGAGCGGACCACGCTGGTTCGCCGCCAGGAAGACACCTTGCGCATCTTTCACGCCGACGTGCGTGCGCCGGGCCCGGAGAACGCGGAGATTCCGGTCGCGCTGATGGAACGCAGCCAGATGACGGCCGTCATCATCGGACCGATGCAGCCGCACGCCATCGATGCGCTGCTCGCCTCGCTGCGCCAGGCCACGAGCCTGCCGACCTGGCGCTGCCCGCACCTGCTGTTCCAGCTCCCGCCCAACGCGGCATGGATCAACAACAAGGTTGCCACCATGGTCTGGCCGGCGCGGCTGCATGTGCACGTCGTGAGCGAGCCGATGACTGGCGCATCGTCGGTGTGGAACGCGATGCTCGGCATCTGGAACCAGGCCAAGCTGCAGCCGGGCTGGGATCCATCGGCGGTTTCGCCGATGCTCGGCACGAGCGACTTCCCGATCAAGGTCGACGAAATCGGCGGAAGCACGATTGCCGGCGGCAAGCCCGGTGCGCCTGGCACGACAGGCCCGATCGCAGCCACCAGCGGCATGCAGGCGCAGATCACGCGCGCCGTGCTCGATCCGGCCCGGGGCCGCCTGGCGCTGGCCAGCCTGCTCAAGCTCGACGGCCTGATCGGCTGCGCCCTGGTCGACGCGACGACCGGACTCGTGCTCGCGCACGAAGCGCGCGAGGATCAAACCACCAACATGGAACTCGCCGCAGCCGCCGCGGCGCAAGTGCTGCGCGCGCATCGCGATTCGGCACGAAGCATGGGCCTGAACGACGCCATCGACGAAGTGATCACGACGGCCGGCTCGCGCAACATCCTGATCCGGGCGCTGCAACGGCATGCCGAGCTTTTCATCGTCGCGCTGTTCGAGAAGCACCGCACCAACCTCGCGCTGGCACGCTTCCAGTTGCTCGAGGTCGAGCGCAGCCTGGCCTGACGTCGAAGCGACGCGAGTCGCTACAGCCCGACCAGGTAGTTCGCCAGGTTCTCGATGTCCTTGTCGCTCAGCGTGTTCGCCACGCTGGTCATGCTGCCCGCGTCGTTGGTTCGCGTTCGAGCCTTGAAGTCCCTGAGCTGCTTGACGATGTAGTCGTAGTGCTGGCCCGCGACGCGCGGGACTTCGTTCTGCCCGGCAAAGCCACCCAGGTGGCACATGGTGCAAAGCGTCTCGTCGGCCTTGAGCTTGCCGAGCCTGGCTTTCTCGGAGTCGGCCGCGAAGCTCTGCACGGGTGGCTTCTGCTTCGCGAAGTAGTCCGACAGCTCGCGCATTTCGTCGCGCGTCATGCCGACCACCATCGGACTCATCAGCGGGTCGCTGCGACGCCCTTCCTGGAAGTCGCGCAATTCCAAGTACATGTAGCGCGCGGACTGGCCCGCAAGGATCGGGAAGGTCGATTGCGTCGACCTCCCCTGCGGGCCGTGACATGCCACGCAGACGGCTGCCTTGGCAGGCACCGCATCGACCGTCTGGGCCTGCGCCCCGGTGGCAGCAAGCGCGAGGAGGCTGAAGAAAAGTCGATGCGTGAATGCCATGCAGAAGGGATCGCGACCTATGGCAACGCGAACACGAGCACGGAGTTGCCGCGCTTGAAGTCGAGCTGGGTGTTGCCGCCTGCGGCCACGGCAACGTACTGCTTGCCGCCGACCATATAGGACACGGGAGGCGCATTCACGCCGGCGCCGCACTGGTACTCCCACAGCTTCTTGCCGGTCCGGGCATCGAACGCACGGAACAGGCCATTGCCTTCGCCGTTGAAGACCAATCCGCCCGCAGTGGCAAGCACGCCGCCGATCAGCGGCTGCTCGGTATCGAACTTCCAGGCGACCTTGCCGGTGTCGAGGTTCACTGCCGCAAGACGTCCCCATTGCTTCTCGCTGGCGATCACCTTGAAGGCGCCGCCGAGCCAGAGCTTGCCGCCGGGATACTTCGCGTCCTCGACGTGATAGGTCATCGGCTGATGCAGGTTGGCCGCATAGGCCATGCGCAAGCTCGGGTTGACGGCCATCGGGCTCCACTCGACGCCACCGTTCGCGCCGGGCAGCATCCGGGCACCGTCCTTGGTCGGCAGCACCCACATGTTTTCCTGCGGAATCATGGCGTCGCTGAAGCGGATGAGCTCACCCGTCGCCCGGTCATGGACGTAGATGTGACCGGTCTTGCCGCCGTGGATGGCGACCTTGCGCATGCTGCCGTCCTTGCCCTTGGCCTCGGTGAGGATCACCGGCGAAACGGCGTCGAGGTCCCAGACGTCGTGGGGCACGTACTGGAAGTGCCACTTGTAGGCTCCGGTGTTCAGGTCGACCGCAACGATCGAGTCGGTGTACAGGTTGTCGCCTGGCCGTTCGGCGCCGTAGAGGTCGGGACTCGGATTGCCGACGACGAAGAAAGCGGTGTTGCTCTCCTTGTCGATCGCCGGGGCCATCCAGACGCCGCCGCCGAGCACCTTGTAGAAGTCGCCGCCCTTGGCGAGCTGCGCCTTTTCGGCGGCGATGTCGCGATGCAGGTTGCGCTGCGTCGCGTCGTTGACCGCCCACGTTCCTTCGTGTCCCTTGTCGGGAACGGTGTTGAACGTCCACAGCAGCTTTCCGTCGTTGGCATCGTAGGCCTTGACGAAGCCACGGATGCCGTACTCGCCGCCGTTGGTGCCAATCAGCACCTTGCCGTTGACGGCCACCGGCGCCATCGTCTCCGAGTAACCCGCCTCCGGATCGGCGATCTGGGTAGCCCACAGCACCTTGCCGGTCTTGGCGTCGAGCGCCAGCAGCTTGGCATCGAGGGTGCCCATGTAGAGCCGGTCACCCATGATCGCGACGCCGCGATTGTTCGGCCCGCAGCAATAGGTCGTCACCGCGCCCATCTTGTGCTTGTAGTGCCAGAACTCCTTGCCGGTCACCGCATCGAGCGCGTAGACATGGTTGTACGACGTGGTGATGTACATGATCCCGTCGACCACGATCGGCGAGGTCTCCATGGACTCCAGGACTTCGGTCTGGAACTGGAACGCCGGCCGAAGCTTGGCGACGTTCTTGGTGTTGATCTGCGTCGCCGGGTAATACCGGGTCTGCGCGTAGCTCATGTTCGACTGCAGGTAGTTCGTGCCGTCCTTGTCGGAAGCATCGAGCTGCGCCTGGGATACGGACACCGCCTTGGGCACCGGTGCACCGGTCGCGGCGCCCTGGCCTGAGATCTCTGCCTGCCCGAAGGCTGCGCCGGCCACGGCGCAAAGCGCCGCTGCGACCAGAGCCGCGCGCGGTCCGTTCGAACCAAACGTCACTGTCTTCATCGATGTCTCCTCGTTCTTGATTGAATCTTCATCCGGAACCGGCGCTCTGCGGCGTCCTCCGACGCGCGAGCTTACTCAGATTGGCGTCCTCCGCAACGGTATTTGTTGCGTGGCGGCACACTCGATCCGGCCGGATCATGATGGGACCATGACCAATCGTCTTCGCAAGCTTCTGCTCGCCCTGCTCTTCCTGCCGACCATCCAATGGCCGATGACCGCTGCATATGCTCAGGCCGCAAGCAATCCGAACATCAACGCGCAGTTGCTGATCGCGGCACGGCAGGCCGACGTCCCGAGGGCCGAACGCCTGCTCGCGCAAGGCGCGGCGCCGAATTCGCGAAATCGGCTCGGCAAGACGGCGCTGCTGATCGCCTGCGAAAAGGGCGACCTCGCGCTGGCCGAGCTCATGCTCCAGAACGGCTCCGACATCGCGCTCGCCTCGGTGGAGGGCGTGACGCCGCTGATGGCGGCGAGCTACAACGGCAACGCAAAGCTGGTGCAACGGCTGCTCGCGGCCGGCGCGCGAACCGAGCCGGTCGACCGGATGAACAAGCCGGCCATCGTCTACGCAGCGGGCCAGGGCAATGCCGATGCCGTCGATGCCTTGCTGAAGAGCGGTATCGACGTGAATGCCACCTACGAGCATGGCTTGACCTTGCTGATGTGGGCTGCCGGCCAAGGCCATGGCGAGGTCGTGAAGCTGCTGCTCGCGCGTGGCGCGAAGGCCGACCAGCGCGACGACCGCGGCATGAGCGCGTCGGACATTGCCCGGCAGACGCAACATGGCGAGATCGCGACCTTGCTTGGCCGTCCGCAACTTCCCGGCTAGCTTCCGTCGATGATCAGTCCCGTCGACGCCACGCGTTACGGTCGCGTGGCCGTGGCCTTGCACTGGCTGATCGGCCTGGCGTTGCTCGGCCAGATCGCCTTCGGATTTCTGCTCGACGACATCGCGCCGCGCGCAACCCCGGCCCGCACCGGCGTCATCAACCTGCACAAGTCCTTCGGCATCGTCCTGGGCCTGCTGATCGCTGCACGGCTGGCATGGCGCCTGACGCATCGACTGCCGGCCTGGCCGGCCTCTCTTCCCGACTGGCAACGAAAGGCGGCCCTCGCCGTCCATCACGCGCTCTACGCGTGCATGGTCGTCATGCCGCTGTCCGGGTACGTCGGTTCGAATTTCAGCAAGCACGGCGTGAGATTCTTCGGAACGACGTTGCGCCCATGGGGCCCGGACCTGCCCGAGGTGTATGCGTTCTTCAACGGCATTCACATCGCGACGGCCTGGCTGTTCGGCCTTCTCATCGCCGCGCACGTCGCGGCTGCGCTGAAGCACGGGTTCGTCGATCGCGACGGCGTGATGTCGCGAATCTGGCCGAGACCTTCGGCCTAGGTTCTGGTGCGGGTCCCTTCTCGAGAGAGCAGTCATGGCGCTTCGAAAGTTTCTTGCGTGTTGTGCGGTCGCGATCGGCCTGCCGGCCTTGGCCGCGCCCTTCGCCTACGTTCCAAACGAAGGCTCGGGCAGCCTCAGCGTCATCGACACGGCCACCGATCGGGTCGTTGCCGAGATCGCCGCCGGCAAGAAGCCGCGCGGCACGGTCATCGCCATCGACGGACGCACCGCCTACGTCAGCGACCAGCCGAACAACCAGCTCGTCACCGTCGACCTGGTGGCGCGCAAGCAGAGCGGCACGATCGCTCTCGGCGAGTCGCCCGAAGGCGTGGGCATCTCGACCGACGGCCGCTGGTTGGCGGCAGCCGTGGAAGAGAGCAACGACGTCGCCTTCATCGATACGCAAACGAACCTCAAGGCCTTCGTGGTCCGGGTTCGCGGCAAGAACCCTGAGCACGCCGTCTTCAGCCCCGACGGCAAATACGTGTTCGTCAGCGCCGAAGAAGGCGAAGCGATCGACGTAATCGAGTTCGCCAAGCGCGCCGAAGTGGCCCAGATCCCGGTCGGTGCGCGACCGCGCGGCATCGGCTTTTCACCAGACGGGCGGGTCGCGTACGTGGCGGCCGAAAACGCGAGCGAGGTCTACTTCATCGACGCGCTCAAGTTCAGCGTCACGAGCCGGGTCAAGGCGGGGCTGCGCAGCAACGGCATCGCCGTCCACCCTGACGGCAAGCGCGTGTACGTCTCCAACGGCGGCGACGCCACCGTGTCGGTACTGGATGCGGCCTCCGGCGCAGTCATCGCCACCGTTCCGGTCGGACAGCGGCCCTGGAACATGGCCCTCACCCCCGACGGCAAGAAGCTCTACGTCGCCTGCGGCCGCTCCGGCACGGTGGCGGTCATCGACACCGTGAGCAACGTCAAGATCACGGAGATCGCGGTCGGCAAGCTGCCGTGGGGCGTCGCGATCCGATGAGGCAGTCGCAATGATGCTGCGATCGGGTTGTGCGCTGACCTGCATGCTGGTCGCGACAAGCAGCTGGTCCGACAACCCCGCCGAAGTCCTCGAGTTGCCGCAGGTCGAGGTCGTCGGCACGACGCCGCTACCCGGCTCCGGCGTGCCGCTGCGCAAGATCCCGGCGAACGCGCAAATCCTCACGAGCAGCGAGCTTCGCCAGCAACGCGCCGGCCTTGCCGATTTCCTAGACCGCAACGCGACCGGCATCTCGCTCAACGCAGCCCAGGGCAACCCGTATCAGCCCGATGTCAATTTCCGCGGCTTCGCGGCGTCGCCACTGCTCGGCACGCCGCAGGGCGTTTCGGTCTTCTTCGACGGCGTGCGCATCAACGAGCCGTTCGGCGACGCGGTGAACTGGGACCTGATCCCGGCATCGGCGATCTCCAGCATCCAGCTGATACCCGGTTCGAATCCCGCCTTCGGTCTGAACACCCTGGGCGGGGCGATCGCCATCTATAGCAAGAGCGGCGCCAGCGAATACCCGGACCGACCGGGAGGCTCGATGACCTTGTCGGGCGGCTCGTACGGCCACCGCGCGCTCATGGCCGAGACCGGCGGCAAGTCCGGACCCTGGGACTGGTTCGTCACCGGCAACGCTGCGACCGACCCGGGGTGGGCCGAGCACAACCCGAGCCGCGTCCGGCAGCTGTTCGCCAAGGTCGGCTGGCAGGACGATCGAACCGATGTCGATCTCAGTGCGGGCGGGGCCGACAACCGGCTCGGCGGCATGCAGACGCTGCCGCTCAGCTTCACCGACATCCGCAAGGCCTACACCTATCCCGACGAGAACAGCAATCGTGCGGGCTTCTTCGCCCTGAAGGCGAGCCACACCCTGAGCGACGCGCTGCTGGTCAGCGGCAATGCCTATCTGCGCCATTTCAGGAACCGCAACACCAGCAGCAACGTGAACGACGAAGCCGACGGCGAGAACGACGCCCAGGCCACGAATGATGCGTCGCTGATCCGTCAGACGAGCTACGGCGCCGGCGTCCAGCTCACATACACGCGGTTCCTCGCCGGCATGGGCCACAAGGCGACGCTCGGCGCCAGCATCGACCGAGGCAGCGCCCATTTCACCCGCGAAGCGCAGGACGCGACCTTTACGGCCGACCGCGGCACGATCGGTACCGCGCCGTTCGCAACCACCACCGACTCGGACTCGTCGACACGCCACCTCGGCGTCTTCTTCGCCGACTCGATCGATCTCGACCCGCGTTGGACGCTCACGCTGGCCGGGCGATTCAACCGCGCCGACACGAGCATCACCGACCGCAGCGGCAACGCGCCCGAGCTGAACGGCTCGCACAGATTCAACCGTTTCAATCCGGCGGTCGGTATCTCCTTCAATCCGAGCACCGGGCTCACCGCCTATCTCAGCTACAACGAAGGCATGCGCGCGCCCACGGCGATCGAGCTCACCTGCGCCGATCCCGATGCGCCCTGCAAGCTGCCCAACAATTTCCTCGCGGACCCGCCGCTGAAGAAGATCGTGGCGCGCACGATCGAGACCGGCGCCCGCGGAAAGCTCGACAGCGACACGAGCTGGAGCGCGGCGGTGTTCCGGACCGACCTGCGCGACGACTTGCAGTTCATCAGCAGCAATGGCGTGGCGGTCAACGCAGGTTACTTCCAGAACGTCGGGACGACGCGGCGTCAGGGTCTCGAGCTCGGCGGTGCCAGCCGACTCGGCCCGGTTGCGCTGACGCTGCGCTACAGCTTCATCGATGCGACCTACCGCACAGGCTTCGTCGAGAACAGCCCGAGCAACTCGAGCGCCGACGGCAACGGCGCGATCGTGGTGCGCTCCGGCGATCGCCTGCCGTCGATTCCGCGCCACTCCCTCAAGCTGCGCGCCGAGTTGCAGGCGACGCCTCTCTGGCACGTGGCGGCCGGCGTCCAGGTCGCCAGCACGATCTACGCGCGCGGCGACGAGAACAACCTCGATGCGAACGGTCGCGTGCCCGGCTACGCGATCGTCAACCTGGACACTCGCTACCGGATGACCGGCAGGCTGCAGTTGTTCGCGCGGATCGACAACCTCTTCAATCGGCGCTACGCCAACTTCGGCATCCTGGGCGACAACCTGTTCACCGGCCCGGGACAAACCTTCGACGCTGCCAATCCGCGCGCCGAGCAGTTCCGTGGCTACGGCGCGCCGCGTTCCGCGGAGATCGGCCTCGAGTACCGCTTCGAATAGCCCGCCGAAGCGACCGGCCTACGCCTCGCTTCGCGTCCTCAGGGCGAGCGCCTTGTTGGCGAGGGCATCGGCCTTCTCGTTGCAGCGGTCGCCGTTGTGCCCGCGCACCCAGCGCACGCTCACCTGGCGCGCATCGGCAAGCGCGAACAACTGCTTCCACAACGCAAGGTTGGCGACCGGCTCTCCCTTCGAGTTGCGCCAGCCCTTGCGCTCCCAGCCGGTGCGCCATTCGCTCAGGCCCTTGAGAACGTACTGACTGTCGGACACGAGCTCGACATCGGCGCCCGCAGGGACCCGGGTCAGTCCTTCGATGGCTGCTGTCAGCTCGGCGATCTGATTGGTGCCGGGGCCGATGAAACCGAAGTGATCGGTCTCGGCGCCGCCGCCTGGCGCGATCAGCACCGCGCCCCATCCGGCCGGTCCGGGATTGCTGGGCGCGCAAGCGCCGTCGGTGTAGGCGATCCACTTCGCGTCATTCATTCGGTTCGGGTTCGGTTCGGGTTCGGTTCAGTACGGATCACCAGCGGTTTCGGGCTCGACGCTGCGTTGCGTCGCGACGACCGGTGCCGGTGCCGTCACCGCCTTCAGGCGTTGCTCGTCGCGCACCAGGCCCACCAGGCGCATGCCGCGCACTCGCTTGACGGCGACGATGTAGTAGAGCGCGCCGAATGGCGGCCACCAGCGGTCGCCCGCGCTTTCCATCCAGTTGAAGCGGGCCAGCCACTTGGCCGAGGTCACCGGCGGGATGTAGCAACCGAAGCGGCCCGACTCGACCTCGAAGCTGAGCAGGCGCAGCCAGTCGCGCAGGCGCCGGTAGCCGATGAACTCGCCGGCGCGCGGCAAGAACAGATCGCGCTCAGTGCCGAGGCCGAGCCCGCGCCGCATCCGGCCGAGACGTTGCCGCGCTCCCCACAGGCTCGCGGGATTGAAACCGAGGATGATCACGCGGCCTTCCGGAACCAGGACGCGCTCCACCTCCCGCAGGGTCAGGTGCGGATCGCGCGCGAGCTCGAGCGAATGCGGCAGGACGACAAGATCGAGGCTGGACGAATCGAACGGCAAGGCATCGAAATGGCAATGGAGCGTGATCGCCGTCCTTTCGGCAACGACCTCCGGTTCGTCATCGACGCCCCCGGTTCGCGCTTCGATCTTCGAGGGCGGCGATTCGATCGCGAGCCAGCGGTGCGGCATCCGGTTCGCGCGCAAGGCGTCCAGTTCGGGCAGTCCGAGTTGCAGCGCGTGATAGCCGAACAGGTCGACCACTGCTTGGTCGAGATGGCGCTGTTCCCACGCGAGCAGGTACTCGCCGGCGGGGGTCTTTAGCCACTGGGGCAACTGTATGATCGCGCCTTCCGTCATGAACCTGACCGCAGTACCCGCCTTCAACGACAACTACATCTGGATGATCGACGATGGCCGCAGCGCCATCGTTGTCGATCCGGGCGAAGCGGGGCCGGTCCATGCGGCTCTCGATACCAGGCGGCTCGCGCTGGCAGCCATTCTAGTGACCCACCATCATGCCGATCACTGCGGTGGCGTCGACGACCTTCGCACCCGACTGCAAGGATCCGTGTACGGGCCGGCACACGAGACCGTGCCACAACCTTGCCAGCCACAGAACGAAGGCGACGTCGTCGAGGCGATGGGCCTGCGCTTCGAAGTGATCGACGTGCCCGGGCACACTTCGGGCCACATCGCCTTCTTCAACCGCGAAGGCGCGGGCGAGCCGATCGTGTTCTGCGGCGACACCTTGTTCTCGGCTGGTTGCGGCAAGCTGTTCGAAGGCACGCCTGCGCAGATGCACGAATCGCTCAACAAGCTTTCTGCGCTGCCCGACGCGACGCGCGTGTGCTGTGGTCACGAGTACACGCTTTCGAACCTGAAGTTCGCAGAGGCCGTCGAACCGGGCAACACCGAGATCGCGAGCCACATGGAGCGCTGCAAGTCGTTGCGTGCCCAGGGCAAGCCGACCGTGCCCTCGCCGATCGGGCGCGAGCGCCGGATCAATCCTTTCCTGCGCACCGGCGAGCCCGACGTGATCGCCGCGGCGCGTGCACATGGCGCGGCGGCGAGCAGCGGCAGCGAAGTGCTCGCCGCCATTCGTACCTGGAAGAACGAGTTCCGATGACGGCAGTGCGAGCCCGGCCCTCGGCATTCGCGTGGATCGCGTGGCCGCTTTGCCTTCTCGCCGGCTGCGCCTCGGCACCGCCGCCCTCCTCGACTTCGGCCATCGCTCCCGCGGCAATGGCATCGGCGCCGGCCGCATCGGGCGTCGCCATGGCGCCGAAAGGCATCGACGACGCGGCCGCACAAAGCGTCGCTGTCGCGCCTTTGATGCGGGACGTTCCGGCCGCCACGCCGGTGCCGGTCGATCCGCTGCGCCCCGACGTTCATCTCGACCTCGATGATCGTGCTGCCCGCGTCGACCTCTGGGAGCGGGTTCGACGCGGCTTCGCGATGCCCGACCTCGACAACGACCTTGTGCGCGACCGCGAGCGCTGGTACGCGACGCGGCCCGACTACGTCGCGAGAATGACCGAACGCGGCGGACGCTACCTGTTTCACATCGTCGAAGAGCTCGACAAGCGCGGCATGCCGACCGAGCTCGCCTTGCTTCCCTTCATCGAGAGCGCGTACAACCCGCAGGCGATGTCGGTGGCGCGCGCATCGGGAATGTGGCAGTTCATTCCGTCGACGGGGCGCGACTTCGAGCTCAAGCAGAACATGTTCCGCGACGATCGCCGCGACGTGCTCGCCTCGACCCGCGCCGCGCTCGACTACCTGCAAAAGCTCTACGCGATGTTCGGCGACTGGCAGCTCTCGCTGGCCGCCTACAACTGGGGCGAAGGCAGCGTGCAGCGCGCCGTCGCGAGGAATCAGAAGGCCGGCCTGCCGACCAACTACGAAAGCCTGCGCATGCCCGCCGAGACGCAGCTTTATCTGCCGAAGCTGCAGGCGGTGAAGAACATCATCCTGCGGCCCGCCGACTTCGGCCTGCAGTTGCCCGAGCTGTTCAATCATCCGTATTTCCTGAGCGTGCCGATCGAGCGTGACATGGATGTCGCGGTCGCGATCAGGATCGCCGGCATCTCGCTGGAAGAGTTCCAGACGCTCAACCCGCAGATGAACCGGCCGGTCATCCTCGCGGCAGGAACGTCGCAGGTGCTGCTGCCCTACGACAACGCCAACCGCTTCGTCCGCGACCTGCCGTTGCATCGCGGCCCGCTCGCGAGCTGGACCGCATGGACCGCACCGAGGACGATGAAGCCCGGCGAGGCCGCGAAGTCGATCGGCATGAGCGAAGAAGCGCTGCGCGACATCAACCACATCCCGGCGCGGATGCTGATCAAGGCCGGCTCGACGCTGCTGGTGCCGCGCGGCAACACCTTGCTTGCCGACGTGTCGAGCCACGTCGCCGACACGGCCACCCTCACGCTCGCGCCCGATGCACCGCCCCTGCGCCGGCTCTCGCTGAAAACCGGCCGCAAGGACACGGTCGCCTCGCTCGCCAGGCGCTTTCACGTCAGCCCCGCGCAAGTCGCGGAGTGGAACAAGGTCTCGCCGGGTGCGAGCTTTGCGCGCGGGCAGACGGTCGTGGTCTATGTCGCGCAAGCCGGGCGCCATGCGCAAGCGCGCGTCCGGCAGGCCGCACGGGTTTCGCACGGGCCACGCTCGCCGCGGCCAGTCGCCAGCCACTCGAAGTCCGAGACCAAGACCGTGCGGCCGTCGAGCGCGCATCCGGCAAAGCGCGCTCGAAGCATCAGGAACTGAGCGCGGCGCTTCAGCGCCGGTCGACGAAGGCGTGGGCGATCGTGCCCAGGTCGACGTACTCCAGCTCGCTGCCGATCGGCACGCCGCGCGCCAGCCGCGTCACGCGGACGCCGCGCGATTGCAGAGCTTCGGCAAGCACGTGTGCCGTCGCTTCGCCCTCGGCGGTGAAGTTGGTGGCGAGGATGACTTCCTCGACGATGCCGTCGCCGGCCCGATCGAGCAGCTCGCGGGCGCCGATCTCCAGCGGGCCGATGCCGTCGAGCGGACTGAGCCTGCCCATCAGCACGAAATAGAGACCTCGATAGCTGCCGGTGCGCTCGAGCGCGGCCTGGTCGGCCGGCGTCTCGACCACTGCAAGCTGGCGCCGGTCACGCGATGCATCGAGGCAGATGCTGCACACGGTCTGCTCGGTGAAAGTGTGGCAGCGCTCGCAATGGCGTACTTGCGCCACGGCCTGCTGCAGGGACTCCGCGATGCGTCGGGCGCCCTCGCGGTCGTGCTGGAGCAGGTGCCAGGCCATGCGCTGCGCCGACTTGACGCCGACACCGGGAAGGCGACGCAGCGCTTCGACCAGCCCTTCGAGAGACGCTTCAGTTGCCAACGAATCCGGCCGCTAGAACGGAAGCTTCATGCCGGGCGGCATAGGCATGCCGGCCGTCAGCTTGCCCATCTTCTCCTGGCTCACGGCTTCGGCACGGCGCACACCGTCGTTGAAGGCAGCGGCGACCAGGTCCTCCAGCATCTCCTTGTCGTCACCGACCAGGCTCGGGTCGATGGCGACGCGCTTCACGTCATGCTTGCAGGTCATCGTCACCTTGACGAGGCCGGCACCCGACTCGCCGACGACTTCGATCGTCGCCAGCTCGTCCTGCGCTTTCTTGAGGTTGTCCTGCATCGCCTGGGCCTGCTTCATCAGACCCGCGAGTTGACCTTTCATCATGGCTTTGGCTCCTGGATGTTCACAACGGCTTCACCGAGCCGGGGACGATTCGTGCGGTCTTGTACTGGGCGAGCAAGGCCTTGACGAGCGGATCGTCGTGGATCACCTGCTCGGCCTCGGCCTGGCGGCGGCGCCGTTCTTCGACCGCGCGCCCGGCGGGCGTATCGACCGCGACGCCAGCCTCGATCTCGAGCCGCAGCTTGTCCTGCAGCGCTTCAGCCATCGCCGCCTGCAGGCGCTCGCGCAAGGCCGGTGCGCGCAGGTTCTCGCGCTCGACCCGCAGACGCCACACCGGCTCTGCGTCGCCGTCGACGATGGCCGTGCACTCGGCCTGCATCGCGAGCTCGCGCACCATCGCGACGATGCTGCCGGCGTCGACCATGCGCTGCACGAGCTGGGCCCATCGGTCGGCGGCATCGCCGTCGTGCCGCGGCGGAATGGCAATCGCGAGGACGGAAGGTCCGGATTTCGGGACATCGTCGACACGCACCTCGGCCCTCGGCATCTCGGCCCTCGCCACTTCAGCCCTGGCCATTTCAGCCTTCGCCGCATAGGCTGCCGGCGCAGCGCGCGGCGGCGTGTCGGCGCGCGCCGATGCCGGACGTGGCGGACTGCCTGTCAACGCGTCGCTGGGCGGAAACGCGAGCACGCGCAGCAGCACCATCACCAGACCGCTGTATTCGTCGGGAGCGAGCGGCAATTCGCCGCGGCCATGCAGGACGACGCTGTAGAGCAACTGGGTTTCGTCGGCGGGCAGGAGCGCGGCCAGGCGTGCCGCGCTCGCAGCATCGGGATCGTCGCCGCTGTCGGCACCGGGGACAGCCTGCAGGACCGCCATCTCCTGGAGCAGCGCCACCAGCTCCTCGAGCGTTCCGGCCGCCGAGAGGCCCAGCTCGCGCAGCCCGTCGACCGCGGCGATCAGGGCGCGGCCATCGTTCGCGGCGATCGCCTCGACCAGACGAACCGCATGGCCACGATCGACGGCGCCGAGCATGCGCCGCACTGGCTGTTCTTCGACCTTGCCGCTGCCGTAGGCGATCGCCTGGTCGGTCAGCGACAGCGCATCGCGCATCGAGCCGCGTGCGGCGCGGGCAATCAGCTTCAGCGCCGTCGCGTCGCCTTCGATGGACTCCTCGCGCAGCACCAGGCCTAGATGCTCGACGATCGTCTGCGGCGCCATCGGACGCAGGTTGAACTGCAGGCAGCGCGACAGCACGGTGGCTGGCACCTTCTGCGGATCGGTGGTCGCGAGAACGAACTTCAGGTAGTCGGGCGGCTCTTCGAGCGTCTTCAGCATCGCGTTGAAGGCGGTCGACGTGAGCATGTGCACTTCGTCGATCATGTAGACCTTGAAGCGGCCGATCACGGGCTTGTAGACAGCCTGGTCGAGCAACTGCGTGATCTCGTCGACACCGCGGTTCGACGCGGCATCGAGCTCGACGTAGTCGAGAAAGCGCCCGGCATCGATGTCGCGGCAGGCTTCGCACACGCCGCAGGGCCGCGCCGTGATGTCGCCGGTGCCGTCGGGGCCGGTGCAGTTGAGCGATTTGGCGAGGATTCGCGAGATCGTGGTCTTGCCGACGCCACGGGTCCCGGTGAACAGCCAGGCATGGTGCAGGCGCTTCTGCGTCAGCGCGTTGACGAGCGCCTGTACGACGTGCGTCTGCCCGACCAGCGCCTCGAAATTGCGCGGCCGATATTTGCGCGCCAGCACCGTGGTCGACATGCGATCGATTCTACGGTCGCCCTCGTGCACTTCCGGCTGTGCGGGATAATCGCGGCACCGAACGACACCGATGGCGACCGACCCGATTGGCCCCTTTCCCCTGAGCTACGGCGGCTCGGGCGTCGACTACCGTGTCATCGATCCGCTCAAGGTCGCGGCGCAACGGGCCGCAGCGTTGACGGGGCCATGGCTCGACGGCCACGGCTTTTCCGAAGTCGAGTCGTCGCGCGGCGAATCGGCCTACGTCGTCGACGTGGGACCGTTCTACCTCGCCAGCATCATCGAATGCCTGGGCTCGAAGGCGATGGTCGCCGACGCGATGCGTGCACTGACCGGCAAGACCGAGTACGCGGCGATAGCGCAGGACACGATCGCCATGGCGGTGAACGACCTGATCACCGTCGGCGCGACGCCGCTTGTCGTGCAGGCCTACTGGGCCGCCGGCGGCAGCGACTGGTTTGCCGACGCGAGCCGCGCCCAGGCGCTCGTCGATGGCTGGAAACGTGCGTGCGACTACTGCAAGGTGGCGTGGGGCGGCGGCGAAACGCCGGCGCTGGCCGGCATCGTCGAGGCCGGACGGATCGACCTGGCCGCCTCGTGCACCGGAATCGTCAGCCCCAAGGAGCGGCTCTCGCTCGGCGCTCATCTCACGGCCGGCGACGCGATCGTGCTGCTCGCCTCGAGCGGCATCCATGCCAACGGCATCAGCCTGGCCCGCGACCTCGCTTCGCGCTTGCCGCGCGGCTATCTCACACCGCTCGCGAGCGCGGTGCCTATCAGTTTCGGCGAGGCCTTGCTCGAACCCACGGTTCTGTATTCGCCGATCACCGAAGCCCTGTTCAAGGCCGGCATCCGGCCGCACTACGCCGCCAACATCACAGGTCACGGCTGGCGCAAGCTGATGCGCCATCGTTCGTCATTCACCTACCGGATCCGGACCGTACCCGAGGTCCCGCCGGTGCTCAAGTTCATCCAGGCCGAGGCCCTGCTCAGCGATCGCGACGCCTACGGCACCTTCAACATGGGCGCGGGCTTCGCCCTCTTCGTTGCAGCCCAGGATGCGGAACGAACCGCCGCGATCTCGCGCAAGGCCGGCGTCGATGCCTGGGTCGCCGGCATCGTCGAATCCGGACCCAAGCGCCTGATCATCGAGCCGCTCGGCCTCGAATACGACGGGAGCGAACTGGGACTTCGCGCGTAGGGGCATGGTTCGAAGCCCCTAGAATGGGCTGCGACGGGCCTCCCCGCATGGAAGCGCGGCCAACCGGGTCAGGTCGGGAACGAAGCAGCCCTAACCGTTGCGACCAGTGCCGGGGTAGGGCTCGTCACCTATCGCTGATGTCGCTGTCGCCGGCACCCTTTAGCCAGGCGATTCGGCCGGAGCGTCGGCTTCGACCTTGGCAGTGTCGGCGCTACCCGCCCGATTCGCCGTCCCGACCTCTTCGCTTTCGACCTCGCGTCGATCCGACGGCGCAACGCTTCCCTTGTGCAGCACGTCGCGCGCTTCGTGCAAGGCGTCGACGAGCGAGCGCGTGTTGATGCGCAGCACCCGCGCGTAGCGCTGCGCGACGGCGCCGAGCGCGGCCGAAATCCTTTTCGGCGGCAGATGACTGACGATGTCGACCGCTTCGTTGGCGGCACTGGCGACGAGGCGCAACAGGTCGGAATCGCTGTCGGGCTTGCGCACCGGCACGTCGACCGGCAGGCGTCGGATCATGTGCAGGATTTCATCGCCCAGACCCCATTGGCGTGCAACCGCGCTGCCGAACGACTCGACGTCGACGCCGAGCACGGCGAAGGCTGCGGCCGCTTCGTCGAGGCCGGGCTGCTCGTGGACGTCGGCCTGGCTGCCGGCGGGCGCTGGCTGCATGAGTTGCTGGATCTGTTCGGCCTCGTCCGAGAAGTGATAACGAAGCATGAGCCGGCCGAGGTTTTGCATCGCGGCGATCAGGTAGACGACCTCGCCGTCGTAGCCCGCCGGTCGCAGCGCCTGCGCGGTATGGCCGGCCAGCCGCACCCTCTCGATCGCCGCGAGCAGCGCCTTCGCCCCGATCTCGTCGAGCGGCCCGGGCCAGGCACGCAGGCCGTTCGCGGCCCGGCGCACGCCGTTGACGCCGATCAGCGCGACGACGCGGCGCAAGGTCAGCACCGGCCCGTTGCCCGAGATCTGCGTGCCTTGCACTTGCGCAGTGTTCAAGGTGCGCAGGAGCTCCAGCGACAGAGCGAGGTCGGGCAGCAGATGCAGTGCGATCTCGTCGGTTCGCTGGCTCTCGATGGCGGTGACGCGCTGCACACGCGCGGCCAGGCCGGGCAGGGCCGGAAGGTGGCCGACGGTTCGCATCCGGTCGAGCAGCAATGCGACCGGACCGCCTTCGTCTTCGGCAAGCGCTTCGCGCCAGCCGTTCAATGCGCCGAGGAAGGTACGTGCGTTGCGATAGCGCAGCCGCTCCTGGCCGGCCGTGCTTCGATTGACGATCGCGCGCAAGGCCTCCGGTATCGGCTGTGGCGTGGTCCACGGAAGGCGCACGAACTCGCGGCCACGCGGCGCCATCCGGTCGATGACCCGGCCGGTGTCGGCTACGCCGAGCGGCGCTTCGCCGGCGAGCAGTCGATGCAGGATCACACCACAGGCAAGCACGTCGCGCTCGGCGGCGGCGCGCTGCGCGCGCAGGGTCGAAGGGTCGAGCGGCATCGCGCGATCGTTGTCGCGCAGACGACCCACCGTGACCTGCGGTCCGGCGTCATGCGCGGCGCCGAGCGCCATCACGCTGGCCTGGCCGCGATCGTTGATCAGGATGCAGTGGAACTGCGGGTCGAGGTGAGCCGCACCGGCGTCGTGGGCGAAAGCGAGGCCGCGCAGCACGCTCTCCATCCAGATCGCGGCGTCGTCGATCGACGCGTGCGGATGCTCGGAGAGCCACTCATCGAGCGTCACGCCAGCGCGCCGGTCGACTGCGACGAAGGGCCATTGCTCGTGAACACCGCACTCCAGCACGCGCGCAAGGCCCGGGTGGTCGAGACGCGCCGCTCGGCGCACCGTGACGAGCCAGTCGGCAATCGCCAGCGCTCCCATCGGCGCGACGCGCGGCAAGGTCAGCATCACGTCGCTGGCGATGCGCGTGTCTTGGGCCAGCCAGACCATGGTCGCCTCGCTCTTGCCGAGCAGGCGGCGCAATTCGAAACGGCCGAACGCGCGCGCCGGCGTCGGTGACGCAGGAGGGGTGGCGTGGGCAGCGGCAGGCGGCATCGTGACAAAACGAGGTTGTCCGATTGGAACGCGTGGGCGTTCGGGCGAACCGCTGATCAAGGCCCGGTTCGTCTACTTTCTCTCGCTCGCTCCGCCGCGTCAGGCGATTTCGACGACCCGGCCGTCACCGGTGATGAAGGCGCAACGCACCGGGTGACCAGGTTGTGCCACGCGCACGGCGTCGCGGTAGCCCAGCAACTGCTGCCGGTACGGGGCGAGCGCCTGCGGATCGTGACGTAGCTTGTAGTCGAGCACCCACCAGACAGCGCCCTCGCCTTCATCGATGTGCACCAGCCGGTCGATGCGACGCACTTCACCGGCGACGCTCACCGCGACTTCGTTGCCACTCCAGCGAATGTGCGAGCCCGTGAAAAACCGCTTGCCGTCGGCGTGGCCCAGGACAGCCCGGACGTGGCGTTCGACAACCGCGGCCTCGACGCCGAACTCGGCGGCGGCCGCTGCGGCCAGATCCTCGATCGACGTCGGCGAGCCCGCGTGCCCCACCCACTCGAGCGCACGGTGCACGGCGCGGCCGAGCGACGCGGCCGCCCGGTCGTGCTCGCGCGCTGTCGCGCTCGGTTCGGCGCTGGCCGACTCGGGGTTGTAAAACGACAGGCTCATCTGCGACGTTGTCTCTCCTGGCATCTTCACCGCTGGCGCCAAGGGCGGCGGCGGCGACGCTGCATTCGACAACCCGACAGACGGCGCCGGCCTCGATCGCTTCGGCAGGACCTGCAGGAATGCCGAAGCGCGCTCGCCGATCGGCGCGCTCCGGTCGCCGGTCGATGCAGGCGCAACGGTCGCGGCATACGGTGCGACACGTTGCCACCATGAGGCTCGTGGCGGAGGCTGGAACGGCTCGGTCGCGCTGAATATCAGTCGCCGTTTCGCGCGGGTCATGGCGACGTACAGCGCATTCATCTCCTCGCGCTCACGTGCATCGATCTCCCGTCCGAGCAGTTCGACCAGCGACGGTGGGCAGCGCGATTCCGAATAAAGGAAGGCACAGCGCCGAGGGTGCTCCGCCTCGACCGGCCAGTCGACGAGCAAGGTCGTGGTCTCCGTCCCTGGCCGCTCGGGATCGGCGTCGGTGATGAAGACGGTGTCGGCCTCGAGGCCCTTTGCACCGTGCACCGTCAGCAGACGCACGGCGTCGGCGCGCACCGGCGGCGCGCTCTTCACAGCGCGGCGCTTCAGCGCGCGAACGAAGCCATAGGGCGTCGCGTAGCGACCGCCGTCGAGCAACAACGCCTGCGCGAGCACGGCGTCGATCGCATCGAGCGCGAGAGCGCGCTGTTCGGCCGGCACCACCGCGACGGTTCGCTCGCGCAACTCGCCTTCGTGCACGATC
The DNA here is from genome assembly GCA_039933535.1 of Caldimonas sp. GTDB lineage: Bacteria > Pseudomonadota > Gammaproteobacteria > Burkholderiales > Burkholderiaceae_C > Schlegelella_A. The sequence goes on from JBDTNU010000005.1 coordinate 23,911, forward strand.
CGGTCGAGCAGGTCGTGCGGCGGCAACTGCGCCGCGGCCACACGCCAGCGCTGGAGGAGCGTGCGGGCCCGTTCGAGCGACGCGCCCGGTGCGGCCATCGCTGCAAGGGCGCGCCACCAGTCGCGGTCGCCCGCGCCGATCGCCGCCGCGGAAAGGGCGAGCAGGTCGGTGTCGCTGGCGCCGAACAACGGGCTGCGCAGCGCGCGCGCCAGCGACAGGCGATGGGCTGGCGAGACGATCGCGTCCAGCACCGCGATCAGGTCTTGGGCTTCGGGCGTCGACGCGAGCGCCGTGTCCTCGACTGCCGAGTGGCCGATCTGCTCGCGCTCGAGTGCCGCAGCCACCAGGCGCAGCGTTTCGCGCTTGCGGCAGAGGACGAATACCTCGGCGGGCGGCGTGCCGCCAGCGAGCTCGCCGCCGATCGCGTTCGCGACCGTGGCAGCTTCCTGCTCTCGCAGCACGAAGTCGGGTTCGAGCCGCGGCGTCGTCAGCGAATCGCGCCAGACCCGGATAGCTTTCGGGTCGGGTCGACTGGCGCTTCGATCCCGCGGCTGGCGCGGCAGGGTTGCGACCGAACTGCCCGGCATCGCAACGACTTCGGTCGTGTGCGATCGGAATCCTTCGAACGCGCCGTCGGCGACCGCCTGCGTGAATACGCCGTTGATCGCGGCAATGACCTCCGGCGCATTGCGACGCGTGTGATCGCAGGCCAGGGCACGTCCCTCGAGGCCTTCGAGAACGAAGCGCGTGGCGGCGGCAAACACGCGCGGCTCGGCGCCGCGGAAGCGGTAGATGCTCTGCTTCGGATCGCCGACGATGAAGACGCCCGGCGGGCGCTGCCCGCTCGCGCCGCCACCTGCGCCGGCATAGGCCGAGAGCCAGGCATGCAGCGTGTGCCATTGCAGCGGGCTGGTGTCCTGGAACTCGTCGATCAGGACGTGGCGGATGCGCGCATCGAGCCGTTCCTGCACCCAACCCGAAAGCTCGTCGTCGCGCAGCAGCGCGAGCGCGCAGCGCTCGAGGTCGGCCATGTCCGCCAGGCCTCGCCTGCGCTTGTAGTCGGCAAACGCGGCGAGCAGCGTTCGGCCGAGGCGGACCATGCACGCATGCTCGATGCGCGCATCCTCCTGGTCGACCTGCTGGCCGAGCACGCCGAGCGCCTGCTGTGTCTCGGCGAGACCGGCGTTGGCCTTGCTGAGGACACGCGGCGTGTCCTTCTCCGTGTAGAGCGATCGCCAGACCGCCTCGAACACGCTCCTCGCGTCGCCCGACTCGCGCTCAGCAGCGATCTCGGCGGCGAATTCCTGGAAGGTCTTCGCACCGCGGCCCATCACCTCGACGACATGGCGCAGACGCGCCTGCCAGAAGGGATCCGATACGGCGTCGACCGGATGGGCAAAGCGCGCGACCTCGGGCCAGAGGTCGGCCGCCGATTCGACGCTCTGGTCGAGCACGCCGGCCTCGTCGGCCATCTCGAACTCGACCCTGCGCCACCATGCGGCATCGAGCCATTTGCGCAATTGGTTGCGGCCACGCCGCGCCGTCATCGTCGCGTAGTCGGCGCGCAGCGCCGGGTCGCGCAGCACGGCGGCATGGAAGGCACGCATCACCGCGGGCTTGTGGTCTTCCAGCTCTTCCACGAGCTCCATCTCCGGTGACAGGCCGAGCCTGTCGAGCAGCGCCAGCGGTGCGACCCGCAGGAGCTGCGAGAACCATGCGTGGAAGGTCCTGATCTCGATCGGCCGGCCAGCCGCGAGAACGCGCGCGTAGAGCGAGCCGAGCGCAGGCGCCAGCGTCTCCGCGCGGTCCGGCGAGACGCCACGCTGCACGAGCGCCTCGACGCGCTTTCCATGCGATGCGTGCGCGCTCGAGTAATCGGCAAGCCAGTCGTTCAGCCGTTGCCGCATCTCGCCCGCCGCCGCTCGTGTGAAGGTGATGGCGAGGATCTCGTGCGGCGCCGCCCCGTCGAGCAAGGCACGCAGCATGCGCGATACGAGCATCCAGGTCTTGCCCGATCCGGCGCAGGCCTCGACGGCGCAACTGCGCGCGGGGTCGCAGGCGATCGCGTAGAACGCCGTCTCCGTGGCGGGAACGCCGTCGACCCGGAACGCCGGCGCGTTCATCGTGCGGCGCCGCCACCGGTCGGCGCGTCGTCGCGCTCCGGCGACCAATGGTCACGTCGGCAAAGGCCGCGCGCCTCGCAATAGTCGCAGGCCGAACCTTCGCCGAGCGGCGGCAAGCCCGCACCTTCGCGCAGGCGCCGAAGGTCGTCGGCAACGCCCTCGACCAGCGCCGACGCGCTCGCCGCCACGTCGACGTGCTCGAGCACCTCCAGCCCTTTGGTGGCGTCGAGCGCGAGGTAGTAGGCGCGCAGCGGCAGCTCGCTTTCGGCACCGACCAGCGCCGCGTAGAAAGCGAGCTGCGTGTCCTCGAAGCGGTCCAGCACGTCCTTCTTGAGCTGGCTCGCGCTGCCGGTCTTGTAGTCGATCAGCTCGAGGCGCCGGCCGTCATCGACGATGTCGATGCGATCGACCCGGCCCTGCAATTCGACGCCATCCAACGCCTCGGGTGCCGCGCGCAGGTCGGCCTCGCCGCGCGACCACGAAGCGCCACCGGCCTCGCGTTCGCGCAGCCACGCGACGTAGCGTGGCACCAACACCGCGAACGAGGCGCTGAACGGCAGGAACGCTGCCTCGTCGAGCCCCTGCGACTCGAGGCTGGCGATGCCGATCGCGTGCAGTCGCGCGATGTCGGTCTCGCCGTCCGACCCGGCCTCGCGACCGACGTGGAACTCGTGCAAGACCTCGTGCAGCCACTTGCCGTAGTCCCGCTTCTCGACTTCGGGATCGAGCTCGTCGGCGGCACGCAGGCCGAGCACGCTCTGTGCGAAGAAGCGGTACGGGCATTCGCGCAGCGCCTCGAAGGTGCTTGCCGACAGACGCTTCGGCAAGCGTCCGGCCGGCACCGAAGGCGCGCTGGCGTAGATCGGCGTCGGCGCGATCGCCTGACGGCCACGTGGATCGAGCCATTCGCCCAGCTTGGCATCGCGCTCCGCGAACGAGAGGGCGAGGCGTTCGACGAACGGGCTGTTGGCGAGCGGTTCGGTTCCATCGGCGCGCCGACGCAGCAGCGTCACGGCGGGCAGGCGCAGGACCTGGGCGAAAGCGAGCAGCTCGGCGTCGCGCTGGTGCGCAGCGTCGGGCAGCTTCAAGGCCTCGGTCATGGCGCGCGGCAGGAGCGAGTCGGTCATGCCCATTGCGCCGAGCCGATGGTCGTCGGCGCCAGGCAGGACGACCGCGGCGAAAGGACGCAGCATGGCGCGCGCCAGCGGCGTGATGACGACCTCGGCGGGTAACAGCTCGCCATCGGCATCCACGGGATCCGGCGGAAGAAAGGTCTCGCGCTCGAGCAGCTCGTCGGCCCATCGGGTGAACTCGGCGAGATCCAGCGGCTCGAGATCGGTGATGAGCTGGGCTCGCCGCGCGGGCTCGAGTGCGGGCTCGATGCCGAGCGCGGCAAGCGTCTGTCGGCCGGCAGCGTCGTCGCGAAGCCGCACCAGCGCGCCCGTGCGGTCCAGCGCGGTGGCGAAGGTGTCGAGCCAGTCCACGAGTGGGCGGCGCGGCAGGCGCGCCAGCCCCTCGACGATTGCCGCTGCGTCGTCACGCAGTGCCGCCGCGGAGGCGTCGAGGTCGAGGCGAGCCACGCCGCGGGCATCGGCGACCTGGGTCTTGCGCATCGCCGCTTCCAGCGACTCGAGCGCGGCCATGCGGCCGGTGCCCAGCGGCACCGATTTCAGCCAGTCGAGCCACGCATCGGCGCTGGCATCGCGGCGCGCCGCAGACAGCGTGGCCATGACGATCGCGCCGGCCCGCGTTGTCGCCAGCTTCCAGCCGGTCTCGTCGCGCAGGACGACGGCGCCGCGCTCAAGCAACGCGCGAACCCGCCGGACCAGGACCCGGTCCTGCGCGATCAGTGCCACCGGCGTTTCGCCACGCTCGATATGCGCGAGCACCTGCGCCGCTGCGGCGGATGCCTCGTCTTCGAAGCCGTCGCAGACGAAGACGGCTGGTGCAGGCTTGATCGGAAGGTCGCGAAACGGATCAACGGGGTCGACGTCGGTCTCGATGTGCAGGGCTGGTCGGGTGGCGCTCTCCAGCAGCGCCGACGCGAGCGGATCCGGTCCGCCCGCCGTCACCACGATCCAGGCGGCGGGCTGGAATGCGAACAGGCGATCGGTCGGGGCAGGCGACGACCGGGCGGCCCATTCGAGCGCGACCTGGGCAAGCAGGCGTTCCTTGGCGCCTGGTCCTGCCGAAGGCTGAAGCAGCTCGCGAGCCTTCGACCACCAGCTTGTCCGTGCCGTGGGCGCAACCGCGGCTGCCGCGGCCATCAGCTGATGTGCGGTCGCGACCGCGCGCGCCGCGCTCTGCGCAAAGCCGCGCGGATCTCGACGCGCCCAATCAGCGGTCCAGGCTTGCGCCGCGAGCTGCTGCATCGCCAGCAGGATGTCGTGGGCGATGCCCCATCCGAGCTCGCCGGAACCGCGTCGAGGTGGCGGGCCGAGCGTGGCGGCGAGCGTGCGCGTCGTTTCCACGCGCGGCATCCATCCGCCCGCGGCGGCGAAGGCCCGGCGCGCTGGCGCGAGCAGCTGGACGAAGGGAACGAGGACGACCACGTCGCGCAGGGGCAACTCCTGCGCGCGGGTCCATTCGCGGACGCGATGCGAGATCGCGTCCCAGGGCGCGATGTCCGAGACATCGATTGCCGAGCGGACTATCGTCGCCATAGGAAGAGGGGAAGGCTCTCTGCCCCGTGCAAAGGAGGCTTTATGTCAGAATGATTGTGCCCTTCGAAGCGGGCCTTGCAGTTGCCGCTTCGATCTCCATTTCGGATGCGGGCACGAGGATTTCATAATGAGTAGCGAGCTGATCACCCATACCTCCGACGCATCGTTCAACGCCGATGTCATCGAATCGGCAACGCCGGTACTGGTGGACTATTGGGCCGAATGGTGCGGTCCGTGCAAGATGATCGCGCCCATCCTCGATGAAGTTTCCAAGACCTACGACGGCAAGCTTCGCGTCGCCAAGATGAACGTCGACGAAAACCGCGACATCCCGGCCAAGTTCGGCATTCGTGGCATTCCGACGCTGATGCTCTTCAAGGACGGCCAGCTCGCCGCCACGAAGGTAGGCGCACTCTCCAAGGCGCAGTTGACGGCCTTCATCGACAGTCACCTATAATCTAGGACCATAGACAGGAAGTCCGCTTTGCCGGGCCTCCTGACGAGACCGAAAGCCGGCGTGCGCCGGGGCAGATCGCACCCGATCTACCCGTGTCAGCTTCCCGGCATCCCGCGAAGCGCTAGGCGATTCGCTTCCTGACCGTCCTCGTTCGTCCCGGTCGCGATTTACGCGGCCCCCGCAGCCGGCCTCAACGCGCCGGGGCTTTGCACCAGCAGCGCGACCCGCGTCGCACCCCCCATGCACCTCTCAGAACTGAAGCTGATCCACGTTTCCGAGCTCATCAAGATGGGCGAGGCACTGGAGATCGAAAACGTCGCTCGAATGCGCAAGCAGGAGCTGATGTTCGCGATCATGAAAAAGCGCGCCAAGGCCGGCGAGCAGGTCTTCGGCGACGGCGTGCTCGAGGTCCTCCCCGACGGCTTCGGCTTCCTGCGCTCGCCCGAGGCGAGCTACATGGCGTCGACCGACGACATCTACCTCTCGCCAAGCCAGGTGCGGCGCTTCAACCTTCATACCGGTGACATGGTCGAGGGCGAGGTCCGGGTGCCGAAGGACGGCGAACGCTACTTCGCGCTGGTCAAGGTCGACAAGATCAACGACCTGCTACCCGAGGAGAGCAAGCACAAGATCATGTTCGAGAACCTGACGCCGCTCTTTCCCAAAGAGCAGTTCAAGCTCGAGCGTGATGTCAAGTCGGAAGAGAACATCACCAGCCGCATCATCGACCTGATCGCGCCGATCGGCAAAGGCCAACGCGCCTTGCTCGTCTCGGCACCCAAGAGCGGCAAGACGGTGATGATGCAGAATCTGGCGCACGCGCTGATCGCCAACTACCCCGAGGTCTACCTGATCGTGCTGCTGGTCGACGAGCGGCCCGAGGAAGTGACTGAAATGCAGCGCACGGTGCGCGGCGAGGTCATCAGCTCCACCTTCGACGAGCCCGCCGCCCGCCACGTGCAGGTCGCCGAGATGGTGATCGAACGCGCCAAGCGCCTGGTCGAGATGAAGAAGGACGTCGTGATCCTGCTCGATTCGATCACCCGTCTGGCCCGTGCCTACAACAACGTGTTGCCGTCATCGGGCAAGGTGCTCACCGGCGGCGTCGATGCCAACGCGCTCCAGCGGCCCAAGCGCTTCTTCGGCGCGGCCCGCAATATCGAGGAAGGCGGCTCGCTGACGATCATCGGCACGGCACTGGTCGAGACCGGCAGCCGGATGGACGAAGTGATCTACGAGGAGTTCAAGGGCACCGGCAATTGCGAGATCCATCTTGATCGCCGGATGTCCGAGAAGCGTGTCTACCCGTCGATCCTGCTCAACAAGTCGGGCACCCGACGCGAAGAATTGCTGCTCAAGCCGGAGATCCTGCAAAAGAGCTGGATCCTGAGAAAGCTGCTCTACTCGATGGACGAGATCGAGGCGATGGAGTTCATCCTCGAGAAGATGAAGGCCACCAAGAACAACCACGACTTCTTCGACATGATGCGACGTGGCGGTTGATCGCCGGGCACGTTAGAATCAAAGGCTTATCGGAAAGTGCGCCGCTGATCCCAGCGAGGCGTGGCTCCCGGCTCAACGCAAGAGGCGCTCCATGAAAGAAGGCATCCATCCCGAGTATCGCGAAGTCTGCTTCGTCGATCTCTCCAACGGCTTCAAGTTCGTCACCCGTTCCTGCGCGCAAACGCGCGAGAAGATCAAGATGGACGACGGCCGCGAGCTGCCGCTCTACAAGCTGGAGACCACCAGCGAATCGCATCCGTTCTATACCGGCACGCAAAAGAGCGTCGATTCGCTCGGCGGTCGCGTCGAGAAGTTCCGCAACAAGTTCGCGCACCTGACACCGAAGAAATAGGCCCGTCTCCGACGCGACGCAGAAGGCAGCTCCGGCTGCCTTTTTTGCGCCCGCTTCTGTGGAAGCGAGGTCTTTACCCTTCTGTTGCATCATTGGGCGTGCCTCGCCGTCGCCACGAGTGAACTCCCCCAACCCGGCCCTCGTCAGCCAGCGCGAAGCCCAGCCGCTGCCGCGGTTGGCTCTACTCTTCTTCTGCGCGGCCTATGTGCTGCCCGGCCTCTTCGGGCGCGACCCGTGGAAGAGTGCCGACATCACGGCGTTCGGTTACATCGTCGACATCGCCCAGGGCAAGACCCCCTGGTTCGCGCCGACGGTCGGCGGGCTGCCGGCCGACGGCGCCTTGCTGCCGTACTGGATAGGCGCCGTCTTCGTCAAGGCGACCAGTCCCTGGCTGGACCCGGCGTTCGCGGCGCGCGTCCCTTTCGCCCTCCTTCTGGCGCTGGCCTTGGCGTTGACGTGGTACGCCGCGTATCACCTCGCGCGATCCGAATCGGCACAGCCGCTGCCCTTTGCGTTCGGCGGCGAAGCGTCGCCCGTCGACTATGCGCGAGCGATCGCCGACGGCGCATTGCTGGCCGTGATCGCATCGCTCGGCCTGCTCCAGCTCGGCCACGAAACGACGCCGGAGCTGGCGCAGCTCGCGGCGGTGTCGCTCTATCTCTACGGTCTCGCCGCCGGCCGGCAGCGGCCATGGGCTGGAGGACTCGCCGCCGCGCTTGCCTTGCCCGCGCTCGCCGCGAGCGGTGCGCCCAGCATCGCTCTGGTGCTGGCGTTTGTCGGTGTCCTCCTCTCGCTGAGTTCGGGTCGACCCGACGCGCGGCGCCTGGCTGCGTTCGTCACCACCGGCGCGGTGCTTTCGATCGGGGCCGCGACCGCACTCGGCGCCTGGGCGAACCGTCTCGGCAGCTATCACGATGCGGCGCAGTTCGTGAGCCTCGGCCGCCAGTTCGCCTGGTTCGCCTGGCCGGCATGGCCGCTGGCACTGTGGACGATCTGGCAATGGCGACGCCGATTGCTGAGCGAGCATTTGGCGATGCCGCTCGGCTGCGCCGCCGCCCTGCTCGTCGTGTGGGTGGCGATGGCCGGATCCGATCGCGCTTTGATGCTCGCGCTGCCACCGCTGGCCGTCCTCGCCGCGTTTGCCTTGCCCACATTGCAGCGCAGCGCAGCCGCGGCCATCGACTGGTTCTCGGTGTTCTTCTTCACGATCGCCGCTGCCGCGGGCTGGGTCTTCTACGTCTCCATGCAGACCGGATTCCCGGCGAAGCCTGGCGCGAACATCGCCAAGCTTTCGCCCGGCTACGAGAATCGCTTCTCGTTGATTGCACTCGCCTTTGCGATCGTCGCATCCCTGGCCTGGGCCTGGCTCGTGAAGTGGCGCACCGGGCGCAGTCGACACCCGCTATGGAAGAGCCTGGTGCTGCCGGCGGGTGGCGTGAGCCTATGCTGGATGCTGGTCATGACACTGCTGCTGCCGCCGCTCGACAACGCACGCGGCTACAGATCCATGACGCAGCGAATCGCGCGCCAGGTTCCGGCCGGCGCCTGCATCGCTGCGCCTGGCATGGCGCGTGCGCAGGTCGTCGCGCTCGAGTACCTTGGCGGCTGGCGCGTCGACGCCGTGACGTCATCCGGGGCGACCTCATGCGGATACCTGATGCTGGCGCGCACACAGAAAGCCGACGCATCGACCTGGCAATTCGTGAGTCGCGAACGGCGCAACCGCAACGACGACGACGTCATCGATATCTATCGCCGCATCCCTTCGGTGAACTGATCGGGCCACGCAAGGGCCTGTCGACGCCGCTCAGCGGGCGGCGACGTCGACGGGTTCATCGAGCGTCGCCGCGACAGCAATCGCGCCGGCACGAACCCGCGCGGCCGGCAGGATCAGACGGAAGGTCGAACCCTTGCCGACCTCGCTTGCGACGTCGAGCTCGCCGCCGTGGCGCTGGATCACGTGCTTGACGATCGCCAGGCCGAGACCGGTGCCGCCCGATTCGCGCGAGCGGCTGCCGTCGACGCGATAGAAGCGCTCGGTGAGTCGCGACAGGTGCTCGCGGGCGATGCCTCGACCGCTGTCGGCGACGACGATTTCGCCCATGCCGTTGTCGACCAGCTTCCAGCTCACGTCGATGCGTCCGCCGTCGGGCGTGTAGCGAATCGCATTGCTGACCAGGTTGCCCACCGCGCTTTGCAGCTCCGACTCGATGCCCGCGATCTGCGCCTCGCCGGCGCTGGCGAACGCGATCGCGTGGCGGCCCGCGGAAAGCGCCCTCGCCTCGGCTTCGACCTGCCCGAACAGGCCCGCCACGCGCACCCATTTGCCGGCCGACGGTCGCGGGCTGCCTTCGAGCTGGGCGAGAGTCAGCAGGTCACCGACCAGGTTGGCCATGCGCTCGGCCTGCTGGGTCATCAAGGTAATGACGCGCTTCTGCTCGACCTCGGTCAGCGGCAGGTTGCGCATCGTCTCGAGAAAGCCCGACAGCACCGTGAGCGGCGTGCGGATCTCGTGCGACACGTTCGCGACGAAGTCGCGGCGCATCGCCTCGGAACGCTCGCGCTCGGTCATGTCCTGCGAGATCACGAGCTTGGAGCCGGCGCCATAGCGACGCATCAGCACCTGCAGCGACCCGTGGCCGCGCGGGTCGCGCACCGCGATCGGCCCATCGAAGTCGCCAGCTTGCAGATACTCCACGAAGGCCGGCGAGCGGATCAGGTTGGTCACGCGCTGGCGCCGGTCGCGCTGCGGGTCGAGGCCGAAGTGATCGGCGGCACGCGCGTTGCACCACTCGATCTGGTCATTGGAATCGAGCAGCAGCACGCCGTTGGGCGAGGCTTCCATGGCTGAGACAAACTGGGCCAGATGCATGCGCTCGACTTCGGCACTGCGCTCGAGCGCGCGCAGGCTGCGCTCGATGCGATAGGCCAGCTCGCCCCAGAAACCCGAGTCGCGCGGCGCCAGGCCTTCGTGCGCGCCACGCAGCCAGCGCATAAGGCGCCAACCTCGCAAAGCATCGAAGACGACGATCGTGGCAAAGCCGAGCAGGCCGCCAAGCAAGGCACCGACCAGCGCCCCGAACTCGACGCCGGTGACGAATCCGATCAGACCGCCAAGGCCGAGCGACAGCAGGCCGGCCAGCAAGCGGGGCAACAAGCCGCTCATCGCCGCCCCGGTCGTGCCTCGGCCATCAGGCCGTCACGGCCTGCGGGTTCGTGAGCCGATAACCGGCACCGCGCACAGTCTCGATCATGTGCTGGCAATGCACGACGCTCAGCGACTCGCGCAAGCGCTTGACGTGGACGTCGACCGTGCGCTCCTCGATGAAGACATGGTCGCCCCACACGCGGTCGAGCAACTGGGTGCGGCTGTGCACGCGTTCCGGGTGCGTCATCAGGAAGTGCAGCAGCTTGAACTCGGTCGCACCGATCTTCACTTCCTTGCCCTGGCTGGTGACGCGCCTCGTCGCCGGGTTGATGGTGAGCAGGCCGACATCGACCGCGGTGTCGAGCGCATCGGGCGCACGCCGCCGCAGGACCGCGCGAATCCGGGCGAGCAGCTCGTTGGCCGAGAAAGGCTTGGTCAGGTAGTCGTCGGCGCCGGCATCGAGGCCGGCGACCTTGTCGACCTCTTCGGCGCGGGCGGTGAGCATGATGATCGGCAGCTCGCGGGTGCGCGGCTGGCCTCGCCAGAAGCGCGCCAGCGCCTGGCCGCTCTGCCCGGGCAGCATCCAGTCGAGGACCACCAGGCTCGGCAGCACACCGTCGACGGCCACTTGCGCCTGCTCGGCGTCGCCGGCGATCGTCACCTCGAAGCCGGCGTGACGCAGATTGATCGAGATCAGCTCGGCGATCGCGGATTCGTCTTCGACGACGAGGATTCGGCTCATCTTGGGTTCCGTTTCAACATGCTAGCGAACCATGTTCTCGATCATGCCGACCGGATTGTGTCGAACGTCCGTAC
>JBDTNU010000006.1:0-33675 GCA_039933535.1 Caldimonas sp.
ACAAGGGCGTGATGGGTCGCCTCGTCCAGGTTGTGCGCGTGCTCGCGAACGAGAATATTGGCTTGTCGGAGCTGCTCCGCCGTGAGGCTTGCTGCGGTCTCGATCCTTTGCAAGTGAACAGCCGCGCGGTCCGCCTGGTCCATGTCGTCTCCTGGTTGTTGCAGAGGCTCAGTATGCGACGCGAAAGCCCGCTCCGATACCATGCGCCGCCATGGCTCACCATCAGGAGTTCGAGTTCATCGCTGCGGTCAAGGCCGCCCTGCCGCAGTTCTTCCGCGGCCAGCGCGTGCTGGAGGTCGGCTCGCTCGACATCAATGGCTCGATCCGCACCGCCTTCGAGGACTGCGACTACACCGGCGCCGACCTGTCGCCGGGACCAGGCGTCGACATCGCCTGCCCCGGCCAGCTGCTCGCCTTCCCGTCCGGTCATTTCGATGTCTGCCTGTCTTGCGAGTGTTTCGAGCACAACCCCTATTGGGTCGAGACCTGGTCCAACATGCTGCGCATGACGCGGCCCGGCGGCCTGGTGCTGATGAGCTGCGCCACCACCGGCCGGCGCGAGCACGGCACGACGCGCAGCGCGCCGGAGTCGTCGCCCTTCACGGTCGAGCATGGCTGGAACTACTACCGCAACCTGACCGCAGCTGATTTCGAGCATCGCTTCGACCTGAGCCAGTGGTTCAGCGACTCGGCGTTCATCGTGTCGGCGGAGAGCTTCGACCTGTATTTCGTCGGCATCGTCAAGGGCGGTCCAGCCCTGCCGACGACGTTGGTGGCCGAACTGCGCCAACGCTTTTCGCCTTCGCGCTCGGCCAAGGCGCTGAAGCGGCGACTGAAGATGCTGGTGCTTCGCAACTTCCTGAGCTCGCCGCCATCGGCCTATCTAAAGGGTCGCCGCTAGGCGTATGGGTGTCTCCTGGCGTAGCAGGAAGTAACGCCTTGGCCTTCGCGCGAGGCGACCGTGTCGCAGTTGGCGTCGGTGCATCGCCCGACACGCGCGAACCGGAGGTTCTCATGGCAAATTGCCGGTCGTCCACGCTGCCCGGCATACCTGAGTGACCCCCATCGAGCTCGCCATCTACGCCGCAGAGATGAAGCTGCTGCTGATCGGACTGGCATCGTTGGCGGCGATCTTCTTCGCTGCCGCCCTTCTGTTCGCGTTCTTCTTCGGCACCGTGAACCCGCGGTTGCGGCGCGCCTACCGTCGCAACGAGCGGCTGAAGGCCCAGGCCGAATCCTTGCGTGCTTCGAACAAGACGTTGAAGGAAGACCTGGCAAGCGGCGCGGTCAGGATCATCGCGCTCGAGCTTGCGAGCACCGCCTTCGAGAAGGAGGTGCATCGCCTCGACGGCATCCGCAAGCGCACGGATTCGTCGCTGATCGAGACCAAGGCGCTTCTGGAGCGGCTGCAGAGGGTAACGGTGCACGTCGACATGCCCTGAGGGCGACGACCGCGCTTCGGCTTCCGACAGGTTGTCGGGCGCGCGGTGCCGCGACGAAGTTCAGTCGCTCGGCGATACTTTCATCTCCGCCGCCTCAAGGAGCCCGCGATGAACGCCCCCACCGAACTCTCGCGCATGATCACCAGCCTCGAAGGCCGCGTCTCGGCCGAAGAATGGCAGACCCGGCTCGACCTCGCCGCCGCCTACCGGCTGGTTGCGATGTTCCGCTGGGACGACCTCGTCTTCACCCACATCACGGCCAGGATCCCGGGCACCGAGCATTACCTCATAAATCCCTACGGACTGATGTTCGACGAGATCACGGCGTCGAGCCTGGTCAAGATCGACATCGAAGGCAAGGTGCTGCAGGAGACGCCGTTCCCGATCAACCCGGCCGGCTTCGTCATCCACAGCGCCGTGCATTCGGCGCGCCACGACATGCAGTGCGTGATGCACACCCACACCCTCAACGGCATCGCGGTGGCGACGCAGAAGCGCGGCGTCCTGCCGATCTCGCAGCATTCGATCTTCGTGCTGTCGAGCCTGGGCTATCACGCCTATGAAGGCGTGGCCCTGCGCGACGAGGAAAAGCCGCGCCTTGTCGCCGACCTCGGCAACAAGCGCTTCCTGATGCTGCGCAACCATGGCCTGCTGACGGTCGGCGAGACCGTTTCGTCCGCCTTCGAGGCGATGTACATGTTCGAGACGGCGTGCGCGATCCAGCTGCGCGCGCAGGCCGGTGGAACGCTGGCCGACGGCGACCTGATCGAGGTCGATCCACGCATCATCGCCGGCGCAGAGGCCGCCGCTCGCGCCGTGACGGTCGGCGCCGGCTCGTCGCTCACCTGGCCAGGCCTGCTGCGCCGTCTCGACCGCACCGACGACAGCTGGCGTCACTGATGGCCGGTCGCGCCCGCACCGTCCCGGCCGAGGCTGCGGCCGCCGCCGTCAGCAAGCGCGGCAAGGGCGCCGCGTCGCACGAGGAATGCATCCTGGTGTTGCAGGGCGGCGGTGCGCTCGGTGCCTACCAGGCCGGCGTGTTCGAGACACTGGCGGCGATGCAGCAGACGCCGCACTGGGTGGCGGGCATCTCGATCGGCGCGATCAATGCCGCCCTGATCGCCGGCAACGTTCCCGAGCGGCGCGTCGAGCGTCTGCGCGAATTCTGGGAAGACGTCTCGACCTTCCCGTTCGCGACGCCGCCGTTGCCGGCCGAGCTGCATCGTCTCGACGGCGCGCGCGATGCGGTCAACGAAACCAACGCGACCATCGCCATGATGTTCGGCGTGGCGGGCTTTTTCGCGCCGCGGGTTCCGGCGGCACCGTTCCAGGCGCCGGGAACCCTCGGCGCGATCAGCTACTACGACACCGAGCCGCTCAGGAAGACGCTCGAGCGACTCGTCGATTTCGACCTGCTCAATTCGGGCAAGGTGCGTCTGTCGGTCGGTGCGGTCAGCGTCACGACCGGCAACTTCAGGTACTTCGACACCGCCGATCGCGGCCAGCTCGACGCACGCCACATCATGGCCAGCGGCGCGTTGCCGCCCGGCTTTCCGCCGATCGAGATCGACGGCGACTTCTATTGGGACGGCGGCATCGTCTCGAACACCCCGCTGCAATACGTGCTCGACCAGCCGGGACGCAGGGCGCGCCTCGCCTTCCAGGTCGACCTGTTTGCCGCACGCGGCGAGATGCCGAAAAACCTTGCCGAGGCGAACGAGCGAGAGAAGGACATCCGCTTCTCAAGCCGCACCCGCCTCAACACGTCGTTCGAGCTGCGCCGCCAGGCAACCCTGCAGGCGGCCAAGCGGCTCGTCGCCAAGCTTCCTGCGAGCCTGCGGGACGACCCCGACGCGAAGGCCCTGGCGGCCCTGCCGGCGGAGGCCGCCGTCTCGGTGGTCCACCTCATCTACCGCAGCAAGCACTACGAAAGCCAGTCGAAGGACTACGAGTTCTCGCGCGCCTCGATGCTCGAGCACTGGTCGGCCGGCATGGCCGACACGCAGAGCACCCTCGGCGACCCGCGCTGGCAGCGGCGCGAGCTGCCCTCGCACGGCGTGCACGTCTTCGACTTCGCGTCGACCAGCCAGACCGCCAACAAGACCGTCACCCCGACCACTACCTCCAGGACCCTCGCAACATGAGCAACAAGCTTCAGGACAAGATTGCCTTCGTCACCGGCGCCGCGAGCGGCATCGGCAAGGAGATCGCCGCCACCTACGCACGCGAAGGCGCGAAGGTCGCGATCGCCGACATGAACATGGTCGCGGCACAAGCGGCGGCCGACGAGCTGAAGGCCAGCGGTGCGAGCGCCATGGCCGTCGCCGCCGACGTGACCGACGAAGGCCAGGTCAACGCCGCCGTCGCCGCGGTGGTGCAGGCCTGGGGCGGCATCGACATCCTGGTCAGCAATGCCGGCATCCAGATCGTCCATCCGCTCGAGGACTTTCCGTTCGCCGACTGGAAGAAGATGCTCGCGATCCATCTCGACGGCGCGTTTCTCACGACCAAGGCCTGCCTGCCGCACATGTACGCCTCGGGCCGCGGCGGCTCGATCATCTACATGGGCTCGGTGCACTCGAAGGAGGCGTCGATGCTGAAGGCGCCTTACGTCACCGCCAAGCACGGCCTGATCGGCCTCGCCAAGACGGTCGCCAAGGAAGGCGCCAAGCACAAGGTCCGCGCCAACGTCATCTGCCCCGGTTTCGTTCGGACGCCGCTCGTCGACAAGCAGATTCCCGAGCAGGCGGCAGCGCTGGGCATGAGCGAGGCCGACGTCATCAAGAACGTGATGCTCAAGGAAACGGTCGACGGCGAGTTCACGACCGTGGCCGACGTCGCCGAGGTTGCGTTGCTGTTCGCCAGCTTCCCGAGCAACGCGCTCACCGGACAGTCGCTGGTGGTCAGCCACGGCTGGTTCATGCAGTAGCGCGCCGCACGATGTAGGACGGCGGCGGTTGCGCGACCCGTCCTGAGCCGACACGAACGCGGTGTGCCCACCGGGGGCCGCGGCGACATGCGCCGACTACGCTTCTCCTCACGCAAATTCGCGGCCGGGGAAGCTTGAGGAGAAGACGATGACGCTAGGAACCATTCTGTTGATCGTGTTGGTGCTATTCCTCGTCGGCGCGCTGCCGAACTGGGGCTACAGCAGGGGCTGGGGCTACGGGCCCAGCGGCGGCCTGGGTCTTGTCCTGGTGATCGTGCTGATCTTGCTGGTGCTGGGAAAGATCTGACGATTCCCTCCCAATGGAAGAGCCCGCCTCGCGCGGGCTTTTTTTTGTCTCGCGGGTACCATAGCCGGAGATGGACAGCCTCGACCTCCAGGTGCTCTTGCAAGCCCGCGACTGGCGTCGCGAAGGCCACGCGGTGTGGCTGGTAACCGTGATCGAGACCTGGGGCTCGGCACCGCGCCCGCCCGGAGCCTTGCTGGCCATGCGCGACGACGGCCAGGTTGCCGGCTCGGTTTCGGGCGGCTGCGTCGAAGACGACCTGATCGACCGCGTTCGCAATGGCGAACGCGTCGGCAAGCCTTCGCTCATCGCCTACGGCGTGACCAAGGAAGAGGCGGCTCGTTTCGGCCTGCCCTGCGGCGGCAACCTGCGCCTGGTGCAGGAGCCCCTGCAGGACACCCGCTGGATCGACGACGTGCTCGACCGCACTTCGCGGCACGAGCTCGTCGCGCGCGTGCTGGACCTCGACACCGGCCTGGTCCGCATCGAGCCGGCAGCGCGAGGCGAGGCCTTCGCCTTCGATGGCAAGCTGCTCCGCGCCCTGTTCGGCCCACGCTGGCGCATGCTCATCATCGGCGCTGGCCAGCTCTCTCGCTCGCTGGCTCAGATGGCGCTCGGCCTCGACTTCGAAGTGATCGTCTGCGACCCGCGCGAGGAATACCACCTGAGCTGGGACGTGCCCGGAACTATCTTCAGCAAGGCCATGCCCGACGACCTGGCACTCGAAATGCAGCTCGACCCGCACGCCGCGGTCGTCGCCGTCACCCACGACCCGAAGCTCGACGACCTGGTGCTGCTCGAGGCGCTGAAGTCGCCGGCGTTCTACATCGGCGCCCTCGGCTCGCGAAGCAACACGGCCAAGCGCAAGGAGCGGCTCGCGCTGTTCGACCTGAGCGCGGCCGAGATCGATCGACTGCACGGGCCGATCGGCCTCGACATCGGCAGCCGGACGCCGGCCGAGATCGCCGTCTCGATACTGGCGGAGATCATCGCGGTGCGAAACGGCGTGGCGCTCAAGCAGAAGAAGCCGATCGCGGCGTCGGTGTGAGCACCGGCGCGGAAACCTCGCCGCTTCCCGCGTGATTCGCTGGCTGCGCAGCGACGACGATCCGCTGCCTGAGGCGCGCCTCGCGCTCGGTTCGGCCAGCGAAGCGCCGGGGCTCGTTTCGGCCGGCGGCGAGCTCGGGACCAAGCGCCTCGCCGAGGCTTACTCGAAGGGCATCTTCCCCTGGTACAGCGAAGGTCAGCCGGTCCTGTGGTGGTCGCCGGATCCGCGCATGGTGCTGCTGCCTTCGGAGTTCCGGCTGACCCGTTCGCTGAAAAAGACGATCCGCCGCTTCCGCGCCACTGCTGGCTGCGAAGTGCGGATCGACAGCGCCTTTCGCCGCGTCATCGAAGCTTGCGCCTCGGCGCCGCGCGATGGCCAGTCGGGAACCTGGATCGTCGCGGAGATGATCGACGCCTACGCCGCGTGGCATGCCGAAGGTAGCGTGCACAGCGTCGAGACCTGGATCGACGGCGAGCTCGCCGGCGGCCTCTATGGCGTGTCGCTCGGCCGGATGTTCTTCGGCGAATCGATGTTCGCGCGCCGCACCGACGCATCGAAGATCGCGCTTGCCGCGCTGGTCGGCTTCTGCCTGGCGCATGGCATCGAGACCATCGACTGCCAGCAATGCACTGCCCATCTCGCTTCCTTCGGTGGCCGGGAGTTGCCGCGCGCGGAGTTCATGCAGCGCCTCGGCACGGCACTTGCGATGCCTCCGGTCGTCGATTGGACCTATGATTTGAGCCTGTGGCAGCCGCTCGGGATTTCGGACGCTGCCGCTGAGGACGCCGCGTCGTGATGACCCACCCAAAAGAACTTCCGCTGGCCTCGCTGCAGTTCTACGCGACCGCACCCTACCCGTGCAGCTACATCCCCGGCCGCATGGCTCGCTCGCAGGTGGCCACGCCCAGCCACCTGATCCACGCCGACGCCTACTCGGGCCTGGTGGCCAACGGCTTCAGGCGCAGCGGCATGTTCACCTATCGACCCTACTGCGACGGCTGCCGCGCCTGCCTGCCGCTGCGCGTTCCGGTCGCCACCTTCGTGCCGACGCGCAGCCAGCGCCGCGCACAACGAGCTCACGGCGACCTCGAAGCGCGCGTGCTGCGCCTGGGCTTCGTGGCCGAGCACTACCAGCTCTACCTGCGCTACCAGGCCGGCCGCCACATCGGCGGTGGAATGGATCACGATTCGATCGACCAGTACACGCAGTTCCTGCTGCAGAGTCGCGTCAATTCGCGGCTGGTCGAGTTTCGCGAGCCTTCATCCGACGGCTCCGGCACATTGAAGATGGTGTCGATCCTCGATGTCCTGAACGATGGCCTATCCGCCGTCTACACCTTCTTCGAGCCGGAGCCGAGGACGAGCTTCGGCACCTACAACGTCCTCTGGCAGATCGAGCAGACCAAGCTGCTCGGGCTGACAAACGTATACCTCGGCTACTGGATCGATCGGAGCGGCAAGATGGCTTACAAGGCGCAGTTCGGTCCCCACGAGCTTCTCGTGGCGGGCGTCTGGCAACGAGCCGAGCCAGCGGCGCAGGCCGTACAGGCGTGACGGCGATGGACTTCAACGTCACTCGTGAGCAGTGGGTCGAACGTTTCGCGGCGCGCATGAGCGTGTTGCAGGTCGGCAGTGAACCGAACAGCTTTCTCGAGACTGGCGAAAAGCTCTGGCCGACACGTGGCCAGTTCGCTCCGGAAGCCGCCGCCGAGGCCGAAGCGACCCTGCGCCGCAACCGCGCCACCGCGCCGAGCGAGCGATACGAGGACAGCGAACGCTTCGAGCGCACCGAACGCATCCCCGTCGAACGCATCCATACCGCCGAGGAATACGTCCGCGACAGCGACGCGTGGATCGCCCGTTGCGTGGCGCGTGTGTTGCAGCTCGACCCCATCATCAAGGCCGACGAAGCCAACCGCTCCGTCACCGAGCTGGCGCAGCTGGAGCGCTGGCGCCTGATGAAACCCGAGTCGGCGGCCGAGCAGCTGTACACGCCAATCAAGGTCAAGCCGTCCTGAAAGGCGCAAGAACAGTCGCAGCTCGATGCTGAAGACGCTTCTCGGCATCGGCGGCCTGCAGCTGGCGACGATGGTCGTGATGCTGGCCCGCACGAAGATTCTCGCGGTCTTCCTCGGACCAGGAGGCGTGGGCCTCCTGGGAGTGGTGGACAAGCTGCTGGCCGTCGTGGTGCAGGGCGTATCGCTGTCCTTGCCTTTCGCAGCCATCCGGTTTCTGCCCGAGCTCTCGCAGACCGATCGCAGCGAGGGCTACCGCACCTTGCGATCGATGGCGCTCACCCTGGCGGCGCTGGTCTTCGCCGCCGCTACCACCGGCGCTGTCGTGTCGCTGTTGTTCCCCGCGGTGTGGGGCCCGCAGTTCAAGGCCTATCCGTGGCTGCTTGCGGCCGGTTTCCTGTCCATCCCGGCCCTGGCATTCGCACCGTTCATCCAGAATGCCTTCGCCGGCATCCTTCAGCACCGCTCTGCGATGCTTTTCGGGCTCGGCCACGCGGGCGTGCTGGCCCTTGCCGGCCTGATCGGTGCCGCGGCGGGAAGCGTGGCGGTGCTGTACCTCTCCTATGCAGCGCTCGCCGGCATTTGGCTGGTTCCCGCGATGCACCGACTGATCCGCGCCCTGCGACCTTCGCCAGTGCCGCCCCTGGCAGGCTGGCGGGACGTGCTGCCCTCGCGGCGAATCCTCCGGTTCTCGGCAGCCATGTTCCTGCTCGCCGTCCTAGCGCCCTTCGCTGCTCTGAATGCCCACTATCAGGTCCTGCGCCAGGCGGGGGTGGAGGCGGCTGGCTGGATGCAGGCGGCGATCGGCATATCGCTGGCCGTCAGGTCGGTTCTGGGCGCAGCGCACCCGATCTATCTGACGCCGCAGCTCAACAAGGGAGGCAGCTGGCAGGAAAGGATGCGGTGGGCGGCGCGTTTCCAGCATCTCTGGTGCATCCTCGCAGCCGTTCTGGTACCGCCGCTGCTGATCGGAGCCGACCTCGCCATCGCAGTCCTCTATTCGAAATCGTTTCTGCCCGCGACGCAGTACGTCGCCTTGTTCGTGTTCGCAGAAGTTCTGACGATGCAGGCCGGCATCTATCAAGGTTTGATCGTCGCTGCCGACAGGATCCGCTTCCACGTTGCGCAGAACCTGGCGTCGCAGGTTGTCTTCATCGCGGTGAGCTGGCTGACGATCCCGCGTTTCGGCATAGCCGGGGCGGCGTTCGGTGCGATTGCCTCGCAGGCGTTCATCTTCGTGTGCACGCTGAGCTACCTGAAGGTGAAGATGGACCTCATGCCGCCGTTGCGCATCACGGCGTTGATGATGTACGTCCTTCTCGGCATGGGCGGGCTCGGATGGCTCGGCGCCGATGGCCTCGTGTTGCACGGGACCGGCGGCGCGACGGCGCTTGCGGCCTTCGGCGCCTTTCTTGCCGGGCTGTCGCTGTTCCTCACGCGAGAAGACCGCGACGGCTTTCGCACCTGGACGAGCCGGCTGGTTCGCCGCCGGCAGTGACCATCCCGGCTCGCGCCGCTGGTCAGGATGCCGCAGCCAAGTGTTCTGCGGTGACCCTCGCGGAGCGGCCGAGCGGATAGACTTCCTTCAGGATGTCGCTCCGCGACGAACGTATCGGGACTGGCGTGACATGAAACTGCTCGACCGCGTTACTCGCCATGCCCGGCTCACGATGATGGGCCACGGAGAGCTGCCGAGCCCGCCCTTCGTCGTGCTGTTCATCAACTCGCTCTGCAACATGCGGTGCGAGCACTGCTTCTACTGGACCCACCTCAACAAGCGCGACGACCTCACCTTCGACGAGATCGTGGCGCTGTCCAAGTCGCTCGGCAAGATCGAGAACCTGAACCTGTCCGGCGGCGAGCCGTTCCTGCGCGAGGAGTTCGGCGCCATCTGCCGGCAGTTCATCCAGGGCAACGGCGTGCGGCAGATCTACGTGCCCTCCAACGGATGGTTCACGGACCGCACCGTTGCCGCCGTGACCGAGGTCCTGAAGGAGCCCGAGCTCGATCTGCTGGTCGTCGAGCTCTCGCTCGACGGCATGGCCAAATTCCACGACACGTTCCGGGTTGCGCCGGGTTCCCTCAAGAAGGCGATGGAGACCTACGACGCCCTCGCGAAGCTCCAGGAAAGCGACCCGCGCCTGCGCATCCACTGCATCTCGACCGCGACCGACGTCAACGTCGAGGAGATCCGCAAGCTGACGACCTATCTCTACGATCGCTGCCCGAAGATGGACCATCACAACCTGGCCATCATCCGCGGCGACCGCAAGAATCCGGCCCTGAAGACGCCACCGCTGGACCAGTACCAGGCACTGTTCGAATACATCCGCAGCCTGTGGCAGCCACGCGAGGAAGGTCGCTACGGAGGCATCGTCGAGCCGATGCTGCAATGGGCCAAGGTGCGCACGCTCGAGGAGCGTAGACAAGTGGTTCCGTGCAAGGCCGGCGTGCTGACGACCGTAATCTCGGCCAACGGCGACGTGAGCATCTGCGAGCTGCACGAGCCACTCGGCAACCTGCGCCAGCAGTCGTTCTGGGAGATCTGGAATTCGGACAAGGCCAATGCGCTGCGCGCTTCCGTGGCGCGCAAGGAGTGCTACTGCACGACCGAGGTCTTCCTCTGGCCCAGCATCGTCTTCCAGCCGACGCAGCTCGCCCAGGGCATGGCGGGCGGCCGGGTCTGGCAGAAGATCAAGCCGCTGCCCGCGGCCGACCGGGTGACGCTGAGCGCAGCCGACCTGGACCTCGAAGTCGGCATCCGCGATCGCGCGATCATTCTGCGCAAGGATGGGCCGGGCCGCCGATGATCCTGGGTGTCAACGGCATCCGGCTGGTCCGCAATCGCAGTGGTGTCGCCCGGGCCGTCGAGGCGCTTCTCAACACCTTCGCGACGCTCGACCAGCCCTTCGACGACATCCGCGTCTACACGCCCGAACCGCTGGATGGCTTGGTGCGGCTGCCGGCGATCGCGCGCAACGTGGTCGTGCCATCGCGGCTGCCACCGGGCCTCTGGGAACAGATATCGCTGCCGCGGGCACACGGCGTGCGCGACGTCCTGTTCTGCCCGAGCTACGTCGCCCCGATCTTCGCCCGCTGCCCGACACTGGTCGCGCACCACGGCTCCTACGAGGGATACCGCGAGCGCGCCGAGGTGTTCGACTGGTGGCCGCGCACCAAGGCGCGTTTGAGCTACCAGCTGAGCGCCCGTTGCGCGACCGTGGTCACGACCGTGAGCGAGTACAGCCGCAACGACATGGTTCGCTTCTACGGCGTCGCGCCGGAGCGGATCCATGTCGTTCCGGAAGGCGTCGACACCGCGCTGTTCCGCCCGATCGACGACGCCGCGATGCTGTCGGCCTGGCGCCGCCGCGTCCTCGGCGCCGACACGCCCTTCATCCTCTATGTCGGCAAGCCGACGAAGCGGCGCAATCTGCCCAACCTCTTGCGCGCCTTCGGGCGCCTGAAGCGCGAGCACGGCATCGAGCACAAGCTCGTCCTGATCGGCACGGCGCTGCCTGGAACGTCGTTCTCGGCGCTGATCGAGGAGATGGGCATCGGCGACGACGTCGTGGCCGTGCCACACGCCGCGCACTCCGAGGTCGCGCTGGCCTACAACGCGAGCAGCGTGATGATCTACCCGTCTTCGTATGAAGGATTCGGAATGCCGGTGCTCGAGGCGATGGCTTGCGGCACGCCGGTGATCGCGCTGGACAACACGGCCTTCCCCGAGTTCGCCGCGGGTGTCGCCACGCTGTTGCCCGATGCCGAGGTCGACACGCTGATGCGCGCCATCGGCGACGTGCTCGGCGACCCGGTTCTGCGCGCGCGAGCGCGCACCGAGGGTCCGCGCCGCGCCGCCGGATACGAGTGGCGCCTGGTGGCGAGGAAATACCTCGACCTGCTCGTCCCGCTGGCGCCAGCCCGGTGAAATCGTCCATGGCAGACGCCGACCGTCGGCTCAACGTCCTGGTGCTGTCCTGGAACTATCCGACGAGCGCGGCGCCACAACGCGGCCTGTGGGTGCAACGCATGTGCCACGCGGCCGCGCTGCAGGCCGATGTCTCCGTGATCGTGCCGACCCCCTGGGTCCCGCCGTTCCTGCCGTTTCTGGCGCTGGCTCGCTTTCGCAGGATCGCCCGGCGCTGGCGCGAGGGGCCGGTCGAGGTCCATTGCCCTCGCGTCCCGGGCTCGATCGAATACTTCACCCATGCCCTCGACGCACGGCTCGCCTTTGCGACCGTTCTCGCATTGGCGCGCAAGCTCCACGACGAGCGCCGCTTCGACCTGATCCACGCTCACTTCGTGTTTCCCGATGGCGTGACGGCGGCACGCGTGGGTCAGGCGCTCGGCATACCGGTCATGACCTCCGAGCATGCGTTCTGGCGACCGTGGCTCGTCGACAAGCCACGCGTCGCGGCCCAGGTGAACGCGGCCCTTCCCGGATTGCGCCTGGTCGCCCCGGTCAGCGAATTCCTGCGCAGCGATGTCGCGGATTACCTGGCCGGTCGTGCCGCGACCGAAGTACTGCCCAACGTCGTCGACGATGCCGTGTTCCATCCAGCGCCGGCGCAACGAGACCCGAACGAGTTGCTCTTCGTCGGGCTGATTCGCAAGTTCAAGCGCGTCGACGTGCTGGTGCGCGCCCTCGCCCTGGCGCGACGCAGCGTTCCCGACCTGCGCTTGAAGATCTTGTCCGCGAACGCGTTTCGCGCCTACGGCCGCGACCGACGCGAGATCAGCCGTCTGATCGGCGAGCTCGGACTGGAATCGGCAATCGAAGTCGTCCAGGGCGCCGATCCGCTCGCGGTAGCCGAGGCGATGCGTCGCTGTGCGCTTGTCGTCGTGTCGTCGACGCGACGCGAGACCTTCTGCTCGGTCGCGGCCGAGGCGCTTGCTTGCGGCACGCCGCTGGTCATCACGCGCTGCGGCGGTCCGGAAGAATTTGTCGGCGCGCAGGACGGCGTCATGGTCGAGCCCGACGATCCCGAAGCCTTGGCCGCGGGAATCCTGCAGGCCTTGCGGAACCGGAATTCCTACGATTCGCAAGCCATGCAGTCCCGCATCGTCGCCCGCTTCGGCCGCCAGGCCTGGTCCGACCAGGCGCTGCGGCTGTATCGACGGGTCGTGATGCCGGTGTCGTGACAACCGCGTCGCTGCCCGCCGATCCGAAGCGCCTGCCGGCGCTGGACGGCTTGCGTGCCATCGCGGTGATCGGCGTGATCGCGTCGCACAGCGGCCTGTTCGGGCTCGGCTGGCTGGGCGTCGACATCTTCTTCGGGCTGTCGGGTTACCTCATCACCGGCATCCTGCTCGACGCCAAGGCGGCCGGCGGCAGCGCGCGCGACTACTTCGTGCCGTTCTACATGCGGCGCGCCCTGCGCATCCTGCCGCTGGCGTGGCTGGTTGCAATCATCGCCGCGGCATGGCGCGACCAGTGGAGCGGCCTCGGTTGGTACATCGGCTACCTCGTCAACTGGCTGCCGGCCAGCCCGCCGCCGCGCGACCTCGGTCACTACTGGTCGCTCGCGGTCGAGGAGCAGTTCTACACGCTCTGGCCGGCGCTGGTGTTCTTCGCTTCGCGCCGCGGCCTGCTGCGCGCGACGATCGCGCTGATCCTGCTCGACATCGCGTGCCGGCTCGCGGTATCGATGTGGCCGCCGGACTTCGCGAGCGCGCAGTTTCGCGACCTCGCAACTTTCGCACGCGCCGATTCGCTGCTCGTCGGCGCCTTGCTCGCGCAACGCGAGCGCAGTCATGGCTGGGGACGCGAGGTGGCCTGGGCCTGGCCGGTCTGCCTGCTGGCGTCGGCGGCGGTGGTGGGCCTGCGTGTGCTGGAACGCCAGGACGCGCTGCCGGTGCTGACCTACAACCTGAAGTGGCCGATCATCGCCCTCGGTGTCGGCGCCGGTCTGCTCGCCGTGCTCAACCGTCCGCCGCGGCCGCTGCAGTGGCGCTGGCTGGTCTGGATCGGCAAGGTGAGCTACGGCATCTACGTGATCCACGCCCTCTTCGGCAGCTGGCTGCACGAGCACTTCTCGCTGGCCCAGGCGCCGCTCATCTTCGTGCTGCAGATCGCCTTCACGCTTCCGCTTGCGGCGGCAAGCTGGTACTGGTTCGAATCGCCGCTGCTCTCGCTGAAGCGGCGCTGGCCGATGCGATCGGCTCGTGAATCTCGATTCCTTCGCGCACGCTGAACGCCGCGCGCAGCCAGAGTCAGCGAGCGGAGTTCAGCGCTTCGTGCCCGAGTCGGCGTCGACGATGCCGACGATCCGATCGGCGAAGGTCTGCGAGCGGAACGGATCGAAACGATCCGACGCCAGGTAGGCGCGAGCGGCTTCACGGTAGCCCTCGACCTGCACCGGTGTCAGGGCGTGCAGGAAGGAGCGCAAGGCCGCGAAGTCCTTGAACTCGCGCATGTCGATGAAACACGCGGCCGGCACCCAGTCGAGCACGTCGGGCGCACCCCAATACACGGGCACGGTGCCGGCAAAGAAGCAATCGAACAGCTTTTCCGTCATCCAGCCCTTCAGCACGCTGTTCTCGAAGCAGAGGGCGAAGCGGTACTTGGAGATCGTCTCCGACTTCGACGCGGCCGGGCCGCGCCATGCGCCCCGCGCGGCGACATACAGCGGATCCGGCAGGATCTTTTGGCGGAGCCCGGAGAACGACTCGCCGATGCGGCGAAAGGTGGCTGGCGTTCGCGTCTTGCCCACGCGCGACGGCACACGGTCCCAGTTCCGGCCGTACAGGTCGATCTCGCCATGGCGATGAAAGAATTCGACGGCGCGCAACCGCGCCGTGTAGAGCTCGTCGACGTAGAGCCGCGGCAACTTGTTGGCATTCATCATGACCAGAAAGCCACGCTCCCGGTTCGACCAGATCCGGTCGTGGACGGCGTCGAACGACTGCGGCCAGCAGAAGTGCTCCACCTCGACCGGCGTGCCGGTGAACGGCAGCAAGGCGGGCGCGTCGCTCCAGGACAGGATGCGCCGGAACAAGGTCCGCAGCACCGGAAGCGATGCGAACAGCGTGGGCTCGACGATCGGGCATTCCATGGCGAAGAAGGCGCTCAGCACCACGTCGGGTCGGCGCGCGAACATCGCGTACTTGCGCACCGAATCGGCGGCGAGCCGATCTGGCGTGCCGAAGGAGATAAGGATGTTTCGCTTTCCATCGGCGGTCGCCGGCAGCAGGTCTGCGGTTCGAACCTCGATGCCGCGCTGCGCCAGACGATCGCGGATCTCGACGTAAGGCGCGAGGATGTCGTCGCCAGCGTACAGATTGCTTTGCCGATCGAACAGCCGGTTCTGGAACTGATGATGGGTCGGGGGGTCGAGATAGACCGCGACCGCATTGCCGCTCGCCGGAGTTTGCTGTCCGCTCATCGGGGCAGCCACTTCTTGAACCACTGGTCGAGAGTGAACGACGCGTAAAGCATTCCGGTGAAGTTCCCGGCGCCGCGCACATGGTCTCGTGCGATGCGGCTCAAGCGCGGGAGGTCGAGTATCTCCGCCAGTGCCTCGGACGGTTCGCCCTCGAACAACGCGGCCGAGATCGCCGACTCTTCGCCGATCCACTGCGGCAGCGGCAACGCGAAGCCCTGCTTGCGGCGATCGATCAGCGCGTCCGGCAGCCAGGGCCGCACCGCATCCTTGAGCGCTGTCTTGGCCGAGTTTCGGCTGGCCAGCTCGGACCCCGGGATCGCCGCGGCGAGCTCCATCAGCGCGCGATTCAGGAACAGCGGCCGCACCTCCAGCGATACCGCCATGCTGGCCCGGTCGACCTTCACGAGCATGTCGCCGGGCAGGGTCAGCGCGAAGTCCAGATGACGCATCGCATCGACCAGGCCCATGTCGGCGACGGGTGCCTCGGCGAGCACCTGCTCGACCAGCAGGTCGGACGAATAGTGGCGCAACGCTTCGGCGAGCGGGCCGCGCGCGACCTGACGCAGCAAGGGCAGCGGAAAGCCGACGCAGAGCATGTCGGCAAGCATCTTCGGCGCCGCCAGGCCGTACTGTCCGAGAGTGCGGCGCCAGTGGTTGCCTTCGGGCAAGGTGCGGTTCGCCAGCGCGGCGATGGCGCTCGCCATCCCGACCGGAAACACGCCGGCAAGCTCGGCGCGCCGCGCCAGGCGCTGGTACTTGCGGTAGCCGGCGAAGACTTCGTCGGCACCGTCGCCGGAAAGCGCCACGGTGATCGACGGTCGGGCCTCGCGGC
The DNA here is from genome assembly GCA_039933535.1 of Caldimonas sp. Lineage (GTDB taxonomy): Bacteria > Pseudomonadota > Gammaproteobacteria > Burkholderiales > Burkholderiaceae_C > Schlegelella_A. Next base: position 15,959 of record JBDTNU010000006.1, read on the forward strand.
AGAGGCAGAACGTGGGCACCGACGAGTAGTCGCTGAACGGCTCGTCGAAGTGCCAGTTCAGTCGGTCAAGAACCGACACCATGTCGGCCGGCACGACGGTGCGCTCGACATGCGTGGTGCGATACCGCTCGGCCACCTGCCGTGCCCAATGGCGCTCGTCGTAGGCCGGATCGTCGAAGCCGATCGTGAAGCTGCGTACGGCATGGCCCGAAAGGCTCAGCGCTGCCGTCACCGACGAGGAGTCGACGCCGCCACTCAGGAAGCTGCCGAGCGGCACATCGGCGATCGCCATCTCGTCGGCCGCGTCGAGCAGGGCGGCCCGGATCCGCTCGCCCGAGACCGGTGCGGCCCGGGCGCCGAAAGGCAGCGACCAGTAGCGCACCGGCGCACTCGCCACCGCCGAGCCGCCGGCATCGAACTCGACGGTCATCGAGTGGGCGGGAGCGAGCTTGCGGGCGTCTTTCCAGATGCTCTTCGGATCGGCGACGTAGCCGAGCGTGAGGAAGTCGATCAGCGACTCATGGTCGACGCGACGCCGCATCGCCGGCCAGGCGAGCAAGCCCTTGAGCTCCGATGCGAAAGCGAACTCGCCATCGCAGAGCGCGTAGTAGAAGGGCTTCTCGCCGGCACGATCGCGGGCACAGAAGAGGCGACGCTCCGCGGCGTCCCAGATCGCGAAAGCGAACATGCCGGACAGCTCGTCGAGCGCCGATGCCCCGCGCGACCGGTACGCTTCGATCAGCACCTCGGTATCCGACTCGGTCCGAAAGCGCACCCCGGCGGCCTCGAGCGACTTGCGCATTTTTCTGAAGTTGTAGATCTCGCCGTTGAAGCTCACGACGAAACGACCGTCGTGCGAAACCATCGGCTGGTTGGCGCGCTCGTCGAGATCGATGATGGCCAGCCGGCGATGGCCGAGGCAGACCTTGCCGTCCGGTGAGCGCCAGCGCCCGGCGTGGTCCGGTCCGCGATGGATCAGCTCGTCGCGCATCTTCTCGACGATTGCCGGATCGACTGGCGCACGTGAGAGAACACCGACGATGCCGCACATCGGACGGCGGCCGTCAGGCCTTGGGACTCGGCGGCCGCTTCATGTGCCAGCGCTCGAGCATGCGCTGCGCCAGCGCGTCGAAACGTGGCAGGCGAAGCAGCAGCCACAGGCCCAGCGTCAACACGACCAGACGGGTCCGCTGCACCCGTTGCGCGCGCACGATTGCGACGACGCTGACCGTACGCAAGGCTGCCCGTCCGGCGGGCAGCTCGCCCTTGATGTAGTGGCTGATCGCCGCCATCAAGCGGTCTTCGCAGCGATGCGCCGCGTAGTTGGCCAAGGCTTGCGACGTCGCCAGCGCCCGGTCGCGGGCCAGGTATTCGTCCATGATGAAGAAGAAGTTCTCCGGCTCCGTGCGCAGCCGGTGATAGCGCTGCGATGAATTGCTGTGGAAGTGCCGGTACTTCATCAGGTGCGCTTCCAGCACGACGATCGAGTAGCTGCGCGCGATGCGCAGCCACATCTCGAGGTCGGCCGTGTTCCGGTATCGCTCCTGGCGATAGCTGCCGACGTCGCGATGGACCGCAGCGCGAACCATCGCCGTCGGGCAGACCAGGAACCGGTTCTTGTACTCGAGCAGCGCGTTGAGCACGGTCGCATAGACGAGCGGCGCGCCGCCGCGCACTTCGCGAGGCAGCACCATCCGTCCGTACTCGCGTCCCTCGGCATCGACGAAGATGTCGGCGCAGAAGACCGCTCCGACGTCCGGGTGGGCTTGCATGCAGGCGACCTGCGCCGCAACGATGGTGGACAGGTAGATGTCGTCGGCGTGGTAGGTGGCGATCAGTTCGCCCCGGGCGAGCTCGATTCCGGCGTTGACATTGCCGTAGATGCCGAGGTTCTTGGTTTGCCGGATCGTTTGCACCCGCCCGGCGTACTCGGCGGCGATCTGCGGCGTCGCGTCGGTCGACGCGTCGTCCAGCAAGAGGACCTCGATCGGGGAATAGGTCTGCGCGAGTATCGAGTCGAGCGCCTCGCGCAGGAAGGCGGCCCCGTTGTAGCAGGGGACAAGGATCGAAACGAGCGGGCGCTCTTGCCCTTCGCCGGTCATCGCTCCGTGAGGAGCACGCCCAATCGGGCCGCGATGTCGGGAACGCGGTTGGCGCGGTAGTACCACTCGATCGTGCGCTTCAGCCCCTCGTCCACGCTGGTTTGCGGCTCCCACTCCAGCGTGGCGCGGGTGCGCGTGAGGTCGGCCGCACGACTGTAGACGCCGACCGGCTTGGTGCGGTCGAAGAAGATCTCCTTCGGCCTGAATCCCGTGACGTCGAAGATCTTCTCGGCGCACTCGATGATCTTCACGTGCTCGGCGGTGCCCACGTTGACCGGCGAACCGTCGGTCACCCGCTGCGCCGCGCGAATCATGCCTTCGACGATGTCGCCGACGTAGGTGAAGTTGCGCGTCTGCTGGCCGTCGCCCCATATCTCGTAGGGATCCATGCGAACGAAGGCCTTGGCGATCAACGCGACCACTGCGTGGGTTTCGTTCTCGCGCTCGCCGTAGGCCGTGAACAGGCGGCACGAGACCGACTTCAATCCATACTGCTTGGCGTAGGCCTGCAAGGTCATCTCGCCCATCAGCTTGGCCCAGCCGTACTCGCCGTCGGACGATGCGCAGCCTTCCTTGAACGGATTGGCCCACTCTTCGCGCAGATAGACGGTGTTGCCGTCCTGCGGCGCCACTTGCAACTGCACCGGATACACGCAGGCCGAGCTGGCGAAGCAGAACCGGTCGACCTTGGCACGGTGCGCCTCGTCGATCACGGTGCCGTCGAGCACCATGTTGGAGGCGCAGTCGGCCGGGTGGCTGTCGATGAAGCCGCGGCCGCCATGACAGGCGGCGAGATGAAAGACCACCTGCCGGCCCTGCATCACATCCCGCGCGAAGCTGCGTTCGCGCAGGTCACCTTCGCGGAACTCGATCTGTCCGATCGAGAGCTCGAGGTTCTCGAGCCGGCCGCTCGACAGGTCGTCGGCAACACGCACCTTCGCTCCGAGCTTGACCAGGCTGTCCACCAGATGACTGCCGATGAAGGACGCCCCGCCGGTCACCAGTACCGGCACCCCACCCCAACCGTTCATGTTGCTTTCCTTGTCGTGCGAACGCACGGCGATTCCGTGGTGCGACGCGGCATACTAGCGTGGACTCGACGCGCGCTCCAAGCCCGCGCGCAACGGAAAACACGAACTTGAGACGCATTGCACTGGTCGGGCTGGGTGCCGCGGCGCGCCACATCCACCTCCCGGCGTATGCCGGCCTCCGCGGTGCGCGCGTCGTCGCAGGCTGCGACAGCGCCGCGTCGACGCAGCACTTCGATTTTCCGCTCCATGATTCACTGGAGCGAATGCTCGACCAGGAGCGCGTCGACATCGTCGTCATCGCGACACCGACGGAGTCTCATTTTCCGCTGGCACGGCTGTGCCTCGAACGTGGCATTCACGTTCTTTGCGAAAAGCCGTTCGCCGATACGGTGGCGCAAGCGGCGGAGCTGGTGCGCATGGCCGACGCAAGGGGCGTGCGCATCGCCGTCAACAACGAGTTCCGCTTCATGCGCTGTCACGCGGCTGCAAAGCGCGAGATCGGAACCGCCGGTTTCGGCGACCTGCGGTTCCTGAACATGCACCAGACCTTCCGCGCGTCGGCACAGACCGAAGCGGGCTGGCGGGGCGACGATCCCGAACGCACGTGCAAGGAATTCGGCACGCACGTGTTCGACCTGTGCCGTTTCTTCTACGGCGAAGAGCCGATCACCCTGCACTGCCGCATGCCGCGACCGGATGGAGGATCGGGCCCGGACATGCTCAACCTCATCGACCTGGAGTTCCCCGGCGATCGCTGGGCCCGGATCACGCTCGACCGGTTGACCCGCGGCCGGCATCGCTACCTCGATGTGCGTCTCGACGGCAGCCATGCGTCGATCGAAACCGAGCTCGGCGGCCATCTCGCGCTCGGAATCGGCGTGAACGCATCGAGCCGGCGACCGTTCGTCGACTTCGACCTGTCGATGGGCGGCCGCGCCTTTCGCTATGACGGCGAGCGCAAGCGCAAGCTGGCGGCCGATCCGCTCGACTTGTTCGCGGCGGCGACGCGCGCGCTCATGCAGCAGTTCCTGGCTGCCCTCGATGCCGGCGTGGCGCCGCCATGCGAGGGGCGCGACAACCTGCGCACGCTGGCGCTGATGCGTGCCGCCTACGAGGCCGCCAGCGGCAACGGGACGATCGACCTCGCCTTTCTGCGGGACCTGCCTTGAGCGACGGCGGCGCGGCCGCGCCGGCGCAAGCACCCGAGTTCTCCGTGCTGATTGCCCGCGCGAGCCTGGAAGACGCCACGCGCATCCTGCAAACGCTCGAGGCCATGCGACGCCAGGATTGCGACTTCGCCTTCGAGACCATCGTCGTCGACCGCATCGGCGACGCCACGACCAGCGCCGTCGAGCAACGCTTTCCCGAAGTGCGTCTGTCGCGCTGCGCAGCGAGCTCGACGCTGCCGATGATGCGCACGGCGGCGCTGCGAAGCGCCGGCGGGCGATACGTTGCGATCACCGAGGATCACTGCGTGCCCGAGCCCGGCTGGTTGCGCGCGTTTGCCGTGGCCTTCCAGCGCCATCCCGAAGCCATCGCCGTCGGCGGCCCGGTGCTGAATGGCCTCGACCAGACCGTTCTCGATTGGGCAAGCTACCTGTGCGAGTACGCGACCTTCGCACGGCCCTACGAAGACGGGCCGCGCGACGATCTGCCGGGGATGAACATCGCCTACCTGCGCGGCGCCCTGTTGTCGGCTTCGCCCGGGCAGCTGACCCGCGGCTTCTGGGAAACGACGCTGCACCCTGACCTGCTCAGGCGCGGCCGGGTCTTTTTCGCCAGCGGCGCCGCGGCGGTCGCGCATTGCAAGCGCTTTTCGCTGCGCACCTTCGTCACACAGCGCTTCGCCTACTCGCGCTACTTCGCGGGCATCCGTTTCCCCGGAGGACGATGGGCGCAGCGTACGGTCGCGGCCCTGGCGACGCCGCTCCTGCCGGCCGTGCTGCTGGTGCGCCTGGCACTGATCGTGCGGGGCAAGACGGGGCTCACCCGACCGTTCGTGATATCGCTTCCCTGCCTGGTACTTTTTCACGTTGTCGGGGCGATCGGAGAATGCGTGGGGTACCTATTCGGCCCCGGAACCGCGCTGGAGCGGATCGAGTGACGTTTCAACGGGCGCTGGCGCACGTCGTCGGGTAGAGTCCCGACCGCCCGAGACGCGCCTGACGATCGCGTCGAAGGAAGAAGGCAATGATTGGAGGGCGCACATGCGTTCGGAGGTGAAGCAGGGCGAAGAGCAATTCCTCAAGGCAGCGTTCGCACGACTCGACGTGCTGGCCCTCGGACTCGCATTGGGCGCACTGCTCGCGTGCATTCTTTGGGGAGCGACGATCTATCTTCTGCTGAAGGGAGCCGCTCCCGGCCAGCACGTCGGCGTTCATCTGGGCCTGCTCGCCAACTACCTGCCGCTCTATTCGGTCAGCTGGTCGGGCAGCATCGTCGGCCTTCTGCACGGCCTGTGGATCGGCTTCGTCGTCGGCGCATTCCTCGCTGTCGCCTGGAACCTTCCGCACCACATCTGGCTGATGATCATGGTGCGAAGCCGGGTTGGCCAGCAACTATGAATGCCCCGGCCATGGATTCACATCTCCGCGCGCAAGACGCGGTTCTCGACCGCGTGATCCGCTTTAACCTGCTGGCGGTCGGTGTTGCGATCGGTGCGATGTCGGGCGTCATTCTCTGGGTCGCGACGGTCGTTCTGCTCCTGAGGGGCGGCGAAAACGTCGGCCTGCACCTCAACCTGCTCGCGGTCTTCTTTCCCGGCTACTCGGTCACGTGGGCTGGATCGTGGATCGGCCTGGTCTGGGGTTTCATCGCCGGTGCCGTGTCCGGTGCACTGGTCTACTGGACCTACGCGCAAGGCCTGCGCAAAGGCCTCGCTGACCGCATCATCGAGCCGGCCGCCCGCGATGGGCTGCGCCCCCCGGTGATGCTGCTCTCCGGCCGCGCGCTCGGCCTGGGACTCGGTACCTTGTGTGCATTGCAACTCTTCCTCGCCACCAACTGGCTCGTCGTCCGCGGAACGGCCGACCGCAGCCAGAACGCGATGTTGCTCGGCCAGTATCTTCCCGGCTATTCCGTCAGCCTGCCCGGCAGCGTCATCGGCGCCCTCCAGGTCTTCGCCATCGCATTCGTCGCCTCGCTCCTGGTCGCCGGCATCTACAACCTGATCGTTCGGCTGAGACTGCACGCATGAGTACCGGCACGGAAGATTCCATGCACGTCGTCGTACTCGGTGCCGGCCCGGCCGGCCTGGCTACCGGACACGAGCTCGTGGCGCACGGCAAGCGGGTGACGACGCTGGAACGCAACGACTACGTCGGCGGGCTGTGCCGCACGGTCCATGACCGCGGCTACAAGTTCGACCTGGGCGGGCATCGCTGGTTCACCAAGAACGAGGACCTGAACAACTGGTTTCGCCGATTGATGGAAGGCGAGATCGTGATGGTCGAGCGCATCAGCCGCATCTACTACGGCACCAAGTACTACAGCTATCCGGTGTCGTTCGGCGACGTCATGAAGAACACCGGCTTCATCACGTTGATTCGTGCCGGTCTTGATTTCATGTGGTCGGCGTGGATCTACGGTGTGATGAACCGTCCGATCCGCAACATGAAGGACGGCTACACGGCCCAGTTCGGCTCGACCTTGTACAAGATGTTCTTCGAGCGCTATTCGGAGAAGGTCTGGGGCAAGCCCTGCGAGGAGCTCTCCTCCGACTGGGTCAGCCAGCGCAGCAAGGGCTTGTCGGTCTGGACGATCGCGCGCGAGGCGCTCTCGCAGAAGAAGTCCGAGATCAAGAGCCTGATCGAGGAGTTCATGTATCCCCGCGACGGCTACATGCGAATCCCGGAGCGCATGGCGGACGCGATTCGCCTGTCCGGCAACGACATCGTCCTGCAGGCCAGCGTCAAGGCCATTACCTATCACGGCCCGAACGACCTGGAGGTGATCTATCAATCGCCGGCAGGCGAGCAGCGCGTCCGCGCAACGCACGTGGTGTCGACCATTCCGCTCGGCACGCTGGCGCAGATGCTGACGCCGCGTGCCGACCCGAGCGTGGTCGCCGCAGCAAAGGGCCTGACATTCCGCGACCTGATCACGGTCAACCTGATGCTGCGCAAGAAGCGGGTCTCGCGCGACACATGGCTCTACGTGCAGGACTCCGACATCCTCTTCGGCAGGCTTCACGAGCCGAAGAACTGGAGTCCTGCAATGGTGCCCGACGACGAGCACACGTCCCTCGTGCTCGAATGCTTTTGCACCGTGGGCGATGGGATCTGGTCGCGCACCGACGACGAAGTCGCGCAGCAGTGCGTCAAGGATCTCGCCGAAAAGCTCAAGTTCATCGAACCCTCCGAGGTCGAGGGATGGACCGTGATCCGTACGCGATACGCCTACCCGGTCTACGACCTCGACTACATCGAGAAGATCGCTCTCATCAAGTCTTTTCTCGCTGGCTTCGAGGGACTGCACATCGTCGGACGGGGCGGCGCCTTTCGCTACAACAACGCAGATCACTCGATCGAGATGGGCCTCCTGCTCGGGCGCCGGATCCTCGGCTACAACGTCGATCCGCTCGAGGTCAACACCGAGCCGGAATACCAGGAAGAGATCCGTTCCGACCGGATCGCCCGCGACCACTACAAGACCAAACAGCCGACGGCCGCACGGGACGTGGCCTGACGCGGAGCGCCTCGATGCGCTCGCAGCGGCCGAGTATCGCGATCATCGGCGCCGGCCTGATGGGCCACTGGCACGCGGCCGCAGCGAGCCGCGCCGGCGCAAGGATCGCGGCGATCGTCGATGCCGACGGCACGCGCGGCGCCAAGCTGGCGCGTCGCCATGGTTCGACCTGCCACACCAGCCTTGCCGGGCTGCTCGAGGCGGCGCAGCGCCCGGTGGCCGCGCACGTCTGCACGCCGCTGGAGAGCCACGCCGGCCTGGTGCAGCAACTGGTCGACGGCGGAATGCACGTCGTTTGCGAGAAGCCGCTGGCGGCAAGCGCGAGCGAGGTGGTCGAGATGGTGACGCACGCTCGCCGGACCGGTCGGGCGCTTTGCCCAGTGCATCAGTTCACCTGCCAGCACGGCTTCCTCGAGACGCAGAGTCGGCTCGGCGAGATCGGCGATCTGCGGCGCATCGCTTTCACCTTCAATTCGGCTGGCGGTCGCGACCGGACCGGGGAGCGACTCGACGCTGTGCTCCGGGAGATCCTGCCGCACCCGCTGTCGATCCTCGCCCAGCTGCAACCGGCGATCGCGCTGGAGCGGATCGAATGGCATTGCGCCTCGGCCGCGGTGGGTGAATTGCTGGCCACCGGGCAACACGGGCCAGCGACGGTGTCGATATCGATCAGCCTGTCGGCCCGGCCAACCGAGGCTTCCGCGACCCTGTCCGGGACCGCGGGCACGATGCGCCTCGACTTCTTCCATGGCTATTCGACCCTCAACCGAGGCCAGGCGTCGCGTGCAGACAAGGTTCTGCGCCCCTTTGCGAACGCCTTCGTCTCGATCGGTGCCGCATCGGGGAACGCGTTGCGGCGCGTCCTGACATGGGAGACGGCCTATCCCGGCCTGCGTGCGTTGTTCGAAAAGTTTTACGGCGGCATCGAGGGCGGGCGCGCCAGCGCCCCCTTCGGCGACGCCGAGGTGATCGGCATCTATGTCGCCCGCGACCGGATCGCCGCAGCGATGGCGCGCGAAGGGATCCGGTGAACCCCCCGTCGCGATTGACCTTCGTCGTCATCCCCTTGATCGGAGGGGCAGCGCTCGAGCGCTGCATCGCCGCACTGCGCGGTACGCCCGCGCCGATCATGGTGGTGGGTCGTCTGGGCGCCGGCCTCGAGCAATCGCTGCGTTCGCGCGGCCTGACGACGATCGAATCCGACGCGCCGGTGCCGCGCCGCCGGGCAATCGGCGCGGCGGCGGCCGACACCGAGTGGATATCGTTTTGCGAAGACAGCTGCGTGATCGGCCCCACCTGGTATCCGAGCTTCGAGACCTTGTTGCCTTTGCGTGAAAGCGACGCCTGGAGCGGCCCGATCGAGATCGATGCCGACCTGCCGCCGCGATGCGCGGCGCTCGCCGCACTCGAATACGGCGAGTTCGGCGCCGGTCGGTGGACGCGCCTTGCCACCGCACCGGGCTCCGCATGGCGTCCGGTCCGGCGCCTCGCTGGACTGAACCTGCTCTACCGCGCCGCCGCGCTGCCCACGCCCGCCCCGCCCGAGGGATTGATCGAGACAGAGGTCAACGAGAGAGCGAGCGCCCAGGGGCGGCCGCTGGCGATGCACCCGGGTCTTGCCGTGACGTATTCAGGGGCCGACCTTTCCGGTGCGTCTCTCGCCTCGCGCCACGCCCACGGACGCATCTACGGCGGAGGCCTGCGCGCGCGCCTGCCCGCACTCTCGCGAGCGCTCGCCGTGGTCAAGTGCGCGGCCCTGCCCCTGGTGCTGACTGCTCGCGGATTCGCCGGCCTGCCGTCGAAGCATCGCGGCAACATCGTCACCCTGGCCTGGCTTGCCGGCTTCGCGATTGCCTGGTCGGTCGGCGAAGCCACCGGATTGCTGCTCGGGCGCGGCACCAGCATCGAAGCGTGGCGCTAGTGCGGATCGCCATCGATGCATCGACCTGGCACAACCGGCGCGGCTTCGGGCGCTTCACGCGCGAGATCGTCGGCGCGATGCTGCGACTCGACTCGCCGCACCGCTTCGTCCTCTTCTTCGACGGCGCCGTGCCAGAGGGCATGCAAGCTGCGGAATGCGTCGCGGTGCGACAAAGCCGGAGCGTCGCCGAGTCCGCGGTCGCGGACGACAGCCGCAACCCTCTCGACCTGTTGCGCTTCACGGCCGCGGTTCTGCGCGCCCGTCCCGACGTGCTGTTCTATCCAGCGGTCTACTCGTGGTTTCCGTGCCCGCCCGGAATGCGCAATCTGCTGACGCTGCACGACGCGATCGCCGAACACCTTCCGGACCTCGTTTTCCCGAAGCGGCGCTTCCGGACGATGTGGCAGCTGAAAGTGCGCCTGGCCCGGATGCAGGCCACCCGGTTCCTGACGGTGTCGAATGCTGCCCGCACCGAGATCGGCACCTACATGGGCATCGACCCGGCCCGGATCGACCTCACCACCGAAGGCGCGAAGGCGGTGTTTCGCCCGCTGGCCGGCGATCAGGATCGAACCTTGGCCCGGCAGGCGATCCGGCTGCACCTGTCGTTGCCGGCCGAGGCGCGCTACATCACCTTCGTGGGCGGCTTCGCCCCCCACAAGAACCTGCTCGGGCTGGTGCGTTCGTTCGCACGCATCGCCGGAAGCGGCCGACCCGATCTTCACCTGCTGATGGTGGGCGACATCGGCGGCAGCGGCTTTCACTCCAACGTCGCCGAGATCGAACAGTGCATGGCCAGTGAGCCGAGCCTCGCCGGGCGCGTCCACTTCACCGGCTTCCTCGACGACGGGCTGCTTGCCAGCGTCTATGCGACCTCGATCGCGGTCGTGCTGCCGTCCTTCTCGGAAGGCTTCGGCCTGCCGATCGTCGAAGCGATGGCCTGCGCCACGCCGGTGCTCGCTGCCAACGTCGGCTCGATGCCCGAGGTTCTCGGCGATGCCGGACTGCTGTTCGATCCGCACGACCTCGACGCGATGACAGATGCCCTGCGCCGAGTTGCCGACGACCCTGTGCTCGCCGCCGATCTGAGCGAACGAGCGCTGCGCCGGTCGGCACAGTTCAGCTGGGAACACGCGGCGCGGCTGGCGCTGGCATCGATCGAGCGTTGCGCGAGGCGCGGTGCGCGATGAAATTCTGCATGGTCACGACGTTCTATCCGCCCTTCAACTTCGGCGGCGATGGCATCTATGTCGAAGCCCTTTCCCGCGAGCTCGTGCAGCGCGGCCACGAGGTCACGGTGGTTCATTGCCTCGACGCCTTTCGGCTGGTCTCGGGCCGGAACGATAGCGCCGTGGAGGAAGCTCGAATCGACGGCGTGCGTGTGGTCCGCCTGCACAGCGCGCTGGGTCCGCTGTCGCCCCTCCTGACGCAGCAGACCGGCCATCCGGTCCTGAAGCACCGGCGCCTGGCCGAGACCCTGGCCGGTGGATTCGACGTCGTCAACTTCCACAACATCTCGCTGGTCGGCGGGCCCGGGGTGCTGGCCCTGCCCGCGGCGGGAGCCATCAAGCTCTACACGCTGCACGAACACTGGCTGCTCTGCTCGACCCACATCTTCTGGAAGAACCGCGAGCGAGCCTGCGACCGGCGGCAATGCCTGCGCTGCTGCGTGCGCTCGGGCATCCCGCCGCAGGCCTGGCGCGCCACCGGTCTGGTGGCGCGCAGCCTGCGTCACGTCGACGCGCTGATCGCGCCGAGCGACTACACGGCGAGCCTGCATCGCGATGCGGAGTTGCCCGTGCCGATCGTCGTCAATCCCTTGTTCTCGCGACTCGCTCCGACTGCATCCAACCCCGCGGCCGCGAACAGAGAGCGCGGCAAGTTCTTTCTGTTCGTCGGCAGGGTGACCGCGTCCAAGGGCGTTCGGCCGCTCCTGCAGCAATTCGCGGCTCATCCCAGGTTCGAGCTCCGCGTCGCTGGGAGCGGCGATGCGCTCGCGGCATTGCAGCTCGAGTTCGGCGCTTGCGCGAACATCCGGTTCCTCGGTGCAGTCGACAGCACGGGGCTCGAGGCGCTCTACGCAGCCGCGATTGCGGTCATCCTGCCTTCGCTCGCCCCCGAGACGTTCGGGTTGACGGTCGTCGAAGGCATGGCTTTCGGCACGCCTGCGCTGGTGCACGATGCCGGTGGCAGCCGCGAAGTGGTCGAAGCCTCGGGCGCAGGACACGTCTTTCGCGATTTCTCGGAGCTGCCGGCGCTGCTCGCGCGGCTGAGCGACGACAGCGCGCACTGGCACGACCTGTCCCGGCGCGCCCGTGAGGCGGTCACGACGAGCTACAGCGCCGAACGCCATGTCGGCCGGTATCTCGACCTGATCGCGGGTCTTCGTGCAAAGCCTGCCGTGAGCGCCGCACCGTGATGCGTGCGGTCCTTACCTTCCACTCGCTCGACGACAGCGGGGCCGTGCTGTCTTTTGCGCCGAAGACGTTTGCCCGGCTGTTGGCCAGGCTGCGCGCCGACGACATCCCGATCGTCTCGTATCCCGAGCTCCTGACGCGCGAGCGCGGCGTCACCATCACCTTCGATGACGGCATGCGCTCGGTGCATGGTCACGCCCTGCCGGTGCTTCGCGAGCACGGCATTCCCGCCCACCTCTTCCTCACGACCGGATCGGTCGGTGGCGACAACCGATGGCCATCGCAGCCCAGGACGGCGCCGGCATTCGCGATGCTGAACTGGCAAGAGGTTCTGGCCTGCGCCAATGGCGGCATCCTGATCGAGAGCCACACCCACCTGCATCCCGACCTGCGCCTCCTGGAGGCGACGGCGATCGCCGAGGAATGCGCTGCTGCGGATGCCCTGATCGAGGCGCGAGTCGGGCGCCGGCCGCGCCTGTTCGCCTATCCCTACGGGCAGTTCGATGGTCGCGTCGCGGCCGCCGTGGCCGGGCGCTACGACGCCTGCTTCTCGACGCACATGGCCTACCTCGACGCAAGCCCCGACCCGACCCGAGTGCCGCGCATCGATGCTTACTACCTGCAATCAGCCTGGGCGCAGGACCGGTTGATGTCGCGACCCGGCCGGGCTTACCTGGCCGGCCGGAGCCTGATCCGCCAGCTGCGGGGAATCCGTTGAGCGCGGTCCCGCGCGGCACGGTCGTGGTCGCGATCGAAGACAGCGCCGCGAACCTTCCGGCCATCCTGGAGGCGCTGAGGCCCGGCACGCATCCGGAGTGCGAGTTCCTGTTCTTCGCGACAGAGGAGGCGGTGCTGCTCGGCCTGCCCGCGAACCTTTCGAACCTGCGTGGGACGCGCTGCGCGATCGGCGCGCGGATCCCCGAGATGTGGCGTGACGGCATCGTCGCCGCACGCTCGGAATGGGTCGCCTTGCTCACCGCGCACGTGGTTCCCGCGCCGAGCTGGATGCCGGCATTGTTCGAGGCGGCGCCGCAAGGCGACGTGGCCGGCGTCGGCGGCTACTTCAGCAACGACCCACGGGCCACGCCGTTCGACTGGGCGATCTACCTGCTTCGCTATGCGGCGTTTTCCCGGCCGGTATCGCGTGACGTGACGCACATCGCGGCAGACAACGCGGTCTACCTGCGCAGCGAAGTGCTGGCCTGCACGGACCTGCTGGCCGATGGCTTCTGGGAAGTCGAGTACCACGTCAGGTTCCTCGCCAAGGGTCTTCGCCTGCGCCTCAGCGCGGACTTGCAGGTGGTCCACGTCAACCGGTACACGCGTGCAGGCTTCGCCGCGCAGCGCCGCGAGCACGGCTTCGCCTTCGGTCGCGATCGGGCGCGCCGGCTCGGCTTCGCACGGCTCGTCCTGCAGGCGCTGGCGGCGCCGCTGGTGCCCGCCGTGCTCTACGCGAAGGTACTGGCACGGGTCCACCGGCACGGCTGGCTGGCGGCGACGCCGATCGCCGCCTACGCCTGGCTGTTCTACTTCGTCATGCACTGGGCGTGGGGCGAGGCGCGCGGTGTATTCCATGAGTTGATCAGGAGAATCCGATGCCTGCCCCTGCTGCAACGCCACTGACGGTGTCGGTGGTCCTTCCGCTGTACAACGCCGAGCAGATGATCGAGGCGACGCTGGCTCCGCTCCTGGCCATGCTCTCTCGCGGTGAAGTGAGCGAGATCGTCGTCGTCGACGATGGCTCGACCGACAGCTCGGTCGAGCGCGTCAACCGGCATCCAGGCGTCAAGGTCCTGCGCGGCGGGGTCCGCGCCGGGCCGGCCGCGGCGCGCAACCTGGGAGCTCGCGAGGCGACCGGCGACTATCTCTGGTTCGTCGACTCCGACGTGGTCGTGGCCGAGAACGCGGCGCAGGTCTTGCATGCCAGCATCGAGAGCGACGCGCCGCAAGCGGTGATCGGCTCCTACGACGATGCGCCCGCGGCACGCAACTTCCTCTCCCAGTACAAAAACCTCGTGCATTCCTACTACCACCACCGGGGGCGGCGCGAGGCTTCGACCTTCTGGACCGGATGCGGCGCGGTGCAGCGCCAGCTGTTCCTTTCCATCGGCGGCTTCGATGCCGAGCGCTATCCTTATCCCTCGATCGAGGACATCGAGCTCGGCTACCGCATTCGTGGCGCCGGCGGGCGAATCGTTCTCGAGCCTGCACTGCTCGGCAAGCACCTCAAGGAATGGCGCCTGAAGAATCTGCTTCACACCGAGATATTTCGCCGCGCCATCCCGTGGTCCTTGCTCATGCTCGAGCGCAAGGAGCTGACCGACGACCTCAACGTCGGCCGATCCGAGCGGGTGCTCGCGGTGCTCGCCGCTGCATGGATGCTGGCCCTCGGCGCTGCGCTCGCGGGCTGGGCGCCGGCATGGCTGCCGCTCGTGCTCGTTGCCGCCGCGCTGGTGGGCAACCGGCATCTGGTCGCCTTCTTCGCCGCCCGACGCGGCGTCGCCTTCGCTACGGGCGCCTTTCTCTATCACCAGTTCTACTACGTCTACAGCAGCCTGTCGTTCGCGGCCGCGGTCACGCAGCACCTGATCGCCACGCCACGGCGACCACGCTGACATGCCGTCTCGCCGAACCAGTCACGTCGCCATCGGCCTGCTCGTGGTGCTGGCGTGCGTGGCCCGATTCGTCCACCTCGACGCGGATCCCTTGTTTCCGAGCTGGATCAGCTATGTCGTCGACGAGGGCCGCTGGAGCGAGAGCGCGCGCAACATGGCGCTGTTCGGCACGCCGGATGCCTTTGCCGAGCGCATCCACCTGCTTCTGAGCCCGGCGTATCAGGCGGGAAATTTGATTGCGTTCAAGCTGTTCGGCGTGAGCTTCATTTCGGCGCGCGCCTCGGCGGCGATCGCTGGATCGCTCATCGTCGTCGCGACGTTCGCGGCGCTCAGGCCGCACGTGACCGCGTTCGCGCTTGCCTTCGGCGTCATCGTTCTCGGCTTCGAGACGAACATGCTCGCAGAGAGCAGGCTCGCGTTGCCCGAGATTCCATCGGCGCTGGCCAGCCTGCTCGCGTTTCTCGTTCTCGCAGTGATGCGCAAGAACCTACGCAACGCGGCCCTGGCTGGCGTGATCTTCTCCGTGGCGATCGCGCTGAAGGGCACGACCGCGCTCATCGCTCCCGCGTTCGTTCTCATTGCAGGCTTGCCCGACGGAGACAAGCCACTGGCCTCGCGCCTCGCCCGCGTCGCCTCGTTCGTCGCCGGCCTTGCCCTTCCCCTCCTCGGCGGCCTCGGGGTCGGCGTCCTGTTGGGCGTCGTGAACGCGGGCGGCGTGGCTCGTGTCGGGGCCGGGCTGCTCTCCTTCGTCTCGCTGGCCGACGTGCACAGCGTGGCGTGGAACTTTGTCGAATCGCCTTCCCACATGGCGCGAAACCTCCTGTTGCTGGGGATCTGGCTCTGCTCCTGGCTGTGGCTGTACAGAGCGCCCGACGTCTCGCCGGTCGTGCGCTCGCTCTACCTCAGCTCCGGCATCTGGACGGCATGGTGCTTCGTCGTCTGGGCCGTCAACGCCTATTCGCCCGGGCGCTACGTCGTGCACTTCACCGTGCCCGCCACGATCCACATCATGGTGGCACTGGGCACCGCAGACCACGACTCCCTGGCACGCATCGCCTCCGGCCTGCGACGACGCAACGGCCTTGCCCGGGCCACGCTGTTCGCGTGGCTGGTCCTGCCGATGTCGATCGTCGTCGCTGCCGTCGCCGCCGGCCTCCTCGCATTGGCCGGCTGGGATCTGTCGCGCGTGTCGGCGCACGTGGCGCTCGTTGTCGCCGCGCTCACGATGCTCGTCATCCTGGTGTACCGCATGGGCGCCAGCGAGAAGGCGATCGTCGCCTTCATGACGGCGCCGATCGCGGCGACGCTCCTGTGGCTCGCAGGGTTCGAGCTGCACGTTTTCCATCACTTCTGGGAAACAGCGTCGACGGCGCCGATCCTTCTCTGGGCCAGCACCGCCAGTGCCGCCGCCGCGGCAGCCTTTGGCTGGGCCTTTCGCGGCAGTGCCGTGCAACGACCCGAGACGATCCGGCCATTCGTCCTCGCGATGCTTGCGGCGCCCCTGCTCGTGCAGGCATCGATCCCGCTGCTCATGCCGACCTACACGATTCGTGACGCGTCCCGCGACCTCGGCCTCGTGCTCGCCGATGCCAAGCAGATCCGGACCGCGAACGCGGCGTCCCTGTTCCTGGAGAACAGGCTTCGCTATCGCGAGTTCGCGCGCCAGGAAGGCTACTACGACGCGGCCGTGATCTTCGAGCACAACCGACGCTCGCAGAACTTCATGAACTCACCGGAAGCGAGCGCGCTCGTTCGAACGCATACCTATCCGTTGCATGTCGATTCGCGGTACGAGTACGCACCCGACAAGGACGGTCTGGTGCAGATCGGGGTCTTCCGTCTCAAGGGATCGGCTTCCGATAGCTCGAGCCCTGCTCCGCCCTAGTCAACGCAACACAGCCGACACGCTCGTCACGCTGGCACCTGGAACGACGATGCTCAGGCTGCCGTCCTGCCCGAGGGAAGTCGATTCGATCGGCAACCAGTAGCCGCGCGCCGAGGACTGCTCGGCCTTGATGTCGCCGACGACCTGGACGCCGCTCAACTCGAGTTTGGCGACGACCGCATCGCGACGGTTGTTGACGATCACGGCGACCACCCGGCCGCGGTCCAGGAACGCCGACACCAGCACGAGCGGGTCGTCGGTCCGTGCCTCGATGTGCAGGGCACCGCGCCGGATCCAGCGGGCGTAGTGGCCAATCGCATAGCCCATGCCGGTGATGCTCACCGTGCCGCGCGCGCGATTGAAGTGGACCAGGCAATCCTCGTCGCAGGTGCCGCGTTCGGCGTTGGCGTCCCAGGCCTGGAACATCCCCCAGTAGGAAGATGCGTCCGCATAAAGCAATTCGTCATGGATATGGATCGCGCGGCCGCGCATCGAATCGAGCGGACCGGCCCGACCGTTGCTGACCTCGGTCATCCAGACCTGCATGCCGTAGCGTCGCGCCAGGTCGCGCAGATCGGCGCGCACCTTGATTCGCCCGGTATCGGGGCGGCCCGCACCCGAGGTTTCGAGAATGTGCCGCACCTCGCTGTAGATCGAACCGTACGGGTAGGTATGGAAGCTGATCGCTCCTACATAGGTGCGCGCTTGCGGATCGGCCAGCACGAGGCGCGCGGTAGCGAGACTCGCCTCCTCGGATTCTTCGCTCGCCACCACGAGTCGAGTGGTCGCGAAGCCCTCGCGGCGCAGACGAGCCCCGACGGCTTTGACGATGTCGACGACATCCTGCGATGTGCCGCCCTGGAGTTCGCCGTTGCCGGTCGTGGGCTCGTTGAAGAGATGATGCCAGCGCGTCACGATCCCGAAGTGGTCGCGCCAGTAGACGAGTGGCGCAACCACGTTCTCGGCCATCTCGGTGAGGTAGCGCTGATAGTCGGTACGGCGCAAGGCCGCCAGCCAGGGGTCTGCCCAACGTGTGTTCGTGCCGCCGTGAAGCGTGAAG
>JBDTNU010000007.1:0-32014 GCA_039933535.1 Caldimonas sp.
GTCGCGAGGCCGATGCCGCTGCTCCCGCCGGTGACGAGCGCGACCTTCCCTTCGAGGTCTGCATCTCGTGCTCCCGTGCTAGTTCGTGGATTCGGCCGCGGCCTCTTCGATCAGTTTCGCGACGGCGTCGGGATGCGAAATCATCACGACGTGCGACGCGCCTTCGACCGCGATGGTCTTCCTGGCACCGGCTCGCTTCGCCATGAATGCGTGGAGCGCTGCGGGGATGTTCTTGTCGAGACTGCCGTAGATGAACCAGGAAGGGATCGTCTTCCACGCTGCCGTCACCGACGGATCATTCAGCGCCGCCTCGGTGACCGGACGTTGCGCCGCGGCCATCAGCTTCGCTTCGGCCACAGGCACGTCCGCAGCGAACTGGTTGGGGTACTTGTCCAGCTGGATGTACAGGTCCTTGCTGCCATCGGCGAGCGGCACGGGCGGTGCGAGTGAGGGTCCAAGCGTGCCGGTCGGAAACTTCGCGCCAAGGCTGGAAGCGCTTTCGCCGGGCTCGGGAGCGACGCCCGCCACGTAGACCAGCGCCTTGATCTTGCCGCTCGCGGTGGTGGCATTGCTGATGACGTTGCCGCCGTAGGAATGTCCGACCAGGATGACCGGGCCGTTGACCGATTCGACGACGCTGTCGAGATAGCCCGCGTCGCCCTTCACGCTGCGAAGCGGGTTCGCGACGGCCACGACCGGGTAGCCCTTCGCGAGCAGTCGCTTCATCACGCCGTTCCAGCTTGCGGATTCGGCAAATGCGCCGTGCACCAGCAGGATCGTTGGCTTGCTCATCGTTGCTTCCTTCGCTTGAACGGGTGGGGTCAGGACTGCCGCTGCCGCGGCGACGGCGATCGTCAACATGGCGGCGATGACGGGCGAGTCGGCAATCGTTTTCGAAAGGCGACGTAGGGCGGACTTCATTGCAATCTCCTGGGTGTCGTGGGTAGCGTGACTGGACCACCAGCAGACTACGGAGCCCGGCACCCGGGCAACACGCCACGAAGGCCGACGGCGTTGTCTCACCTTGGGGTGGTGTCCGCAACGCGCGGTCGCGCCACAGTGACCGCAAGCATCGCAACAACGGGAGTCACCCATGGAAAGCACCATCACGATCAACACGGAAGACGGCAGCTTCCACGCCTACATCGCGCGCCCAGGGGTCCTGCCCGCGCCGGCGATCGTCGTCCTCCACGAGATATTCGGTGTCAACGCCGACCTGCGAGCGACTTGCGACGAGCTCGCCGCGCAGGGCTACCTCGCCATCAGCCCGGATCTGTTCTGGCGCATGGAGCCGGGTGTCGACTTGACCGACCAATCCGAGGCCGACTGGAAGAAGGGCATGGCCCTCTACACCGCGTTCGACTACGACAAGGGCGTCGCCGACGTCGCCGCGACGATGGAATTCGCGCGCTCGCTGCCGGGGTCGAACGGAAAGGCGGGCCTGATGGGCTACTGCATGGGAGGGCTGCTGACCTTCGTCACGACCGCTCGCAAGGGCGCGGACGCCTCGGTCGTGTACTACGGTGGCGGCATGGAGAACTACCTGGGCGAAGCCGGCAGCATCGAGAACCCCATCCTGGTTCACCTGGGCGAGGAGGACGAGTACATCTCGAAGGACGCCCAGAAGGCAATCATCGAAGCGCTCGGCGGTCGAGAGTCAGCGCAGGTGTTCACGTATCCGGGCTGCAGCCACGCGTTCGCCCGACACGGAGGAACGCACTACGACAAGGATGCGGCAAAGCTGGCCAATGGCCGCACGGCCGAGTTCTTCCGCCACCGTCTCGGGTAGGCGCACGATTCCGTCGGTCGCGATCCGTACCCAGGCGCGCCGAGCTGGCTAGGCCGTTCGGCGTTCGGCGAGATTCAGCTCGCGCTTCATCTCATCGCGCATCACGAACTTCTGGATCTTTCCGGTGATGGTCATCGGAAACGAGTCGACGAAGCGGACGTGGCGAGGCACCTTGTAGTGCGCGATCTGGCCGCGGCAGAACGCGCGGATGTCTTCATCCGTCGCCGTTGCGCCGGCCTTCAGGATGATCCAGGCGCACAGCTCCTCTCCGTACTTGCTGTCGGGAACGCCGATCACCTGAACGTCGGAGACGGCCGGGTGACGGTAGAGGAACTCCTCGATCTCGCGCGGATAGATGTTCTCGCCGCCGCGGATCACCATGTCCTTGATGCGGCCGACGATGTTGACGTAGCCCTGCGCGTCCATTGTCGCGAGGTCGCCCGTGTGCATCCAGCCGTCGCTGTCGATCGCCTCGCCCGTGCGCTCGGGATCGGCCCAGTAGCCGCGCATCACCGAGTAGCCGCGGGTGCAGAACTCGCCGGGCTGGCCCGGCGAGACGACGACACCGCTCTCCGGATCGACGATCCTGATCTCGAGGTGCGGCTGCACCTGGCCGACCGTGCTCACCCGCTTCTCGAGCGGCGAATCGGTGGAGCTCTGGCAGCTCACCGGGCTCGTCTCCGTCATGCCGTAGGCGATCGTTACTTCGCGCATGTGCATCTTGTCGACGACCTGCTTCATCACCTCGATCGGGCAGGGCGAGCCGGCCATGATGCCGGTGCGCAGCGTCGAGAGATCGAACTCGGCAAAGCGGGGATGGGCCAGCTCGGCGATGAACATCGTCGGCACGCCGTGCAGGGCGGTGCAGCGCTCGGCTTGCACGGTCTCGAGCACCGTCAGGGGGTCGAAGCCGTCGTTCGGGTAGACGATCGTCGATCCATGCGTCAGGCAGGCCAGGTTGCCAAGCACCATGCCGAAGCAGTGATACAGCGGCACCGGCACGCACAGTCGATCTCGCTCGGTGAGCTTCATCGCCTCGCCGATGAAGAAGCCGTTGTTGAGGATGTTGTGGTGCGACAGCGTCGCGCCCTTCGGAAAGCCCGTCGTGCCGCTGGTGAACTGGATGTTGATCGCGTCGCGGGCATCGACTCGCGCTTCGGCCGCGCCGACCGCCGGGTCGGCGGGATCGCCTTCTGCAAGCAGATCGGCGAAACGCATCATCCCGGGCAGCGCCTCGCTGCCGAGATGAACGACAGTGCGCAGCTCCGGGACGCGTGACGCTCGCAGCCCGCCGATCGGCGCCGTCGCCAGCTCGGGCAGCAACTCGCGCACGATGCCGACGTAGTCGCTCGACTTGTAGGCCGTCATCGTCACCAGCATCTTGCAGCCGACTTTGTTCAGCGCGTACTCGAGTTCGGTGATGCGGTAGGCGGGGTTGATGTTGACGAGGACGACGCCGATCTTCGCGGTGGCAAGCTGCATCAGCAGCCACTCGGCGCTGTTGTGCGCCCAGATGCCGGCCCGCTCGCCGGCGGCGAGGCCCGCGCGCATGAGCGCACTGGCCAGGGCGTCCGAGCGGGCGTCGAGCTCGGCGTAACTCATGCGCAGGCCCTGGTGTCGCGAGACCAGCGCCTCGTGGTCCGGAAACCGGCCGACCACCGATCGGAAATGCCGACCGATCGGCACCTCGATGAGCGAGGGAATCGTTGCGCCGATCGCTTGACTTTGCTGGAGTGGCCCCGCGGTTTCGCTCATCTCGCGATGCTAGGCGCTGATCGGGTCGTCGTGTTGTCAACCCCTTCACTCGATCGGCTCGGTGGCACGAAGTTCAATGGCCCCCTTGCTTGCGCAGCCTGGCCACGTCCTTCGCGCTCAGGGAGGACTTGCTGCCGCCGAAGCGGGCGGTCACGAAGTTGGACACCGCCGCGATCTCGCTATCGGAGTAACTGCTTCCGAACGAAGGCATGGCGAGGACGCCGGCCGGTGTCGTTCTCTGCATGCCGGAGATCACGATCTGCGCCACGTTGGTCGCCTGGGGATCGTTGACCGAGCGGGCGCCCGTCAGCGTTGCGAACGCGCTGAGATTGCTGGCGCCGCTCCAGGCATGGCAACTCGCGCAGGCCCCGGCAAATATGGACTTGCCGCGAGGATCGTCCGAGCCCTTGCCTTCCCTGTGCGAGCCCGGCGCGACTGCGGCGAGCGTCGCCGGCAGGTCCGGGGACGACACGGGCGGCACGCTGCGCAGATAGACCACGATCGCCTTCAGGTCCTCCGGCGCCATCTGGCTGAAGCTCTCGTCGACGGCCTCTCCCATGGGACCGGCAGCGCTGCCGTGGCCTGTCGCGTGCCCCGTGGCAAGGTACGACACGAGATCGGCGTCGCTCCATGCGCCGACGCCGGTGCCGGGATCGGCGCTCACGTTGTAGGCCTTCCAGCCCGCCGTCAAGGCGCCGCCGAACTTCTTGCGGTTGTCCAGGGCGAAAGCGATGTTGCGCGGGGTGTGGCACTCGCCGCAATGGGCCAGCGCCTCCGCGAGATAGGCGCCCCGATTCCACTCGTCGCTCTGCGACGCGTTCGGCTCGAACCGCTTGTCGGTGTTGAACAGCAGGGTCCACGCCGCCATGCCCCAGCGTTGATCAAAGGGAAATTTCAGCGTGTTGTCGGGCGCTGGCGCCACGACCGGAGCGAGCGTGAAGAGGTAGGCCTTGATGGCGAGCGCATCTGCGTCCGTCATGTGGGTGTATGACGTGAAGGGCATGGCCGGATAGAGATTCGCACCGTCCCGGCGCACGCCGTGGCGCAATGCCGCAAGGAACTGGGCGTCGGAGTAGGCGCCGATGCCCGTCTTCTCGTCGGGAGTGATGTTGGTCGAATACAGCGTGCCGAAGGGAAGCACGAAGGGGACGCCTCCGGCAAAGGCAGTGCCGCCGCGCGTCGTGTGGCAGACCACGCAGTCGGCGGCGCGCGCGAGGTACTCGCCGCGTGCGGCGAGCGACGCCTTCGCGAGCGAGGCTGGAACGCCGCTGGGATCGGCACCACGGTAGTCGGACGGGGTCGCGCTGTGGCCACCCGCGAAAGCCAATGGCCCTGGTCCTCGCAGCAGCCACGCCCCGCCAGCCGCGAGAAGCAGCAACACGACGAGAACCCACAGTGCGCGATGGGAAGCGCTTCCGCGTTCGAGGAAGATGCGCCGGTGCGTTCTCATGCCGGCTTCCTCCCCGCGAGAAGTTCACGGTCAATCGGCAGTCTCCTGAGAGCAATGCCGGTCGCCGCGAAGATCGCGTTGCGTAGCGCCGGCGGGGCCGAGGTCGTGCCAGCCTCGCCGATGCCGCCTGGCGGCTCGCCGCTCTTCACGACGTGCACTTCGATCTTCGGCGTCTGGTTGATCCGAAGCATCCGGTAGTCGTTGAAGTTGGACTGCTCGATGCGGCCATTTCTGACCGTGACTTCCCCGTAGAGCGCCGCGGTCAGGCCGAAGATCAGCCCGCCCTGGATCTGCGCGACGATCGTGTCCGGGTTGACGGCGATGCCGGTATCGACGACCGAGGTCACGCGTCGCAGCTCGACTTCCCCCTGTTCGTCGACCTCGGCTTCGACGATGGTGGCAATGAAGCTCGCGAACGAAGGTTGGACCGACACCCCCCGCCCGACGCGTCGAGGCAGCGACTGGCCCCACCCGGATTTCGCTGCCGCGAGCTCGAGCGCCGCCTTGAGTCGCGGCGTCTTGCCCAGCATGGCGGCGCGGAACGCGACCGGGTCCTTGCCGGCCTTCTTCGCGAGCTCGTCCATGAAGCACTCGATCGCGAAGACGTTGTTGTTGGGGCCGACGCCGCGCCAGAACCCGGTTCGCACCGCCTTCGGCTCGACCCGCACGTACTCGGCCCGAAAGTTCGGGATGTCGTAGGGCATGTCGACCGCGCTGTCCACGGCGTCGATGTCGATCCCCTTCTGGAAGGCGGGCGGGAGCCATCGCGCGAGAATCGCCGAGCCGCAAATCTTGTACTTGTAGCTGGTGATCGTGCCGTTCGACATCGTCGCCGCGATCACGTCGCGGTAGAGCGGGCGATAGATGTCGTGGCGGACGTCTTCCTCGCGGGTCCACACGACCTTGACGGGCGAGCCGTCGAGGTGCTGCGCGACACGCACGGCGCTGAGCGCCATGTCCGGTTCCAGCCGCCGCCCGAAGCCACCGCCGATGAGATGGTTGTGGACAGTCACCTTGTCGAGCGGCATGCCGAGCAGCTCCGCCGCAGTCTGCTGCACCCTCGCGATGACCTGTGTCCCGAGCCAGATCCGGCATGAGTCGGGCTGGAGCTGCACGGTGCAGTTCATCGGCTCCATCGTCGCGTGCGCGAGGAGCGGAACCTCGTAGGCGGCATCGAATCGATCGCCGACCGCAAGCCCCTTGTCCACATCGCCGACGTTCTTCGCGACGACTCCGTCGTTCGCGCTCGCGAGCCTGATCTGTTCCCAAAGATCCTTGGAGGAGACCTGCGCGTTCGGACCTTCGTCCCACTCGATCCTGAGCGCCTCCAGGCCCTTCTTGGCGGCCCACATGTGATCGCCGACGACGGCGACCATGTCGTCCAGCACGACGACCTTCTGCACACCAGCCATGCCCTTGATCGCGCGGTCATCGACGTGGCGAACCTTGCCGCCGAGCACCGGGCAGTGTGCGATCGTGGCGAACTTCATCCCCGGCAACATGGCGTCGATGCCATACACGACCACGCCGTTGACCTTGTTCGGCGTATCGAGCCGCTTCAGGGGCTTGCCGACGAGCGCGAAGCGCGATGGGTCCTTGAGGGCGACATCCTTCGCCGGTGCCATCGCGGCGGCGGCATCGACAAGGTCCCCGTAGGCGAGGCTGCGCCCGCTGCCGGAATGTTCAACGCGACCGTTCGAGGCCGAGCATTCCGCGGCGCT
Source organism: Caldimonas sp. (assembly GCA_039933535.1). Lineage (GTDB taxonomy): Bacteria > Pseudomonadota > Gammaproteobacteria > Burkholderiales > Burkholderiaceae_C > Schlegelella_A. The sequence continues at coordinate 6,716 of JBDTNU010000007.1, forward strand.
CACCTTCCAGCGCGCGGCGGCGGCCTGCACGAGCGTTGCCCTTGCCGACGCTCCGGCGCTGCGAAGCGGCATCCAGAAGGCACGAATCGAATTGGAGTTGCCCGTCACCTGGATGCCGAAGACCGGATTGGCGTAGAGCTTGTCGCTCGGCGGTGCATGCTCGATCACGACGCGCGAGAAGTCGGCATCGAGCTCTTCGGCGAGGATCATCGGGATCGAGGTGTAGACGCCCTGGCCCATCTCCACCTGCGGCATCACGAGAGTCGTCGTGCCGCTGCGGTCGATGCGAATGAAGGCGTTGGGGGCGAACTTCCCCAGGACGTCGTCGTCCGGCTGCTCTGGCTCGTTCACCGCGAACACGGGAAGGTGGAATGCGACGGTGAAGCTTCCCGCGAGCGCGCCCTTCAGGAGCGAGCGCCGCGAGACCATCTGAGCCACACCGGTGTCGGCGCTCATGCCGGCTCCCTGGGCCCCGAGGCCGCATGCTTGATCGCTTCACGAATTCGCACGTAGGTGCCGCAGCGGCAGATGTTTCCCGCCATCGCGGCGTCGATGTCCGAGTCGTCGGGATGCGGCGTCGTCTCGAGCAAGGCTGCGGCGGCCATGATCTGTCCGGACTGGCAATAGCCGCACTGGACGACCTCCAGATCGAGCCACGCCCTCTGCACTCTGGCCCCGATCTCGCCCTTGCCGACGGCTTCGATCGTGGTGATGGCCTTGCCTTCGACCGAGGCGATCGGCAGCACGCAGGACCGAACCGCCTGACCGTCGATGTGGACGGTGCAGGCACCGCATTGGGCGATGCCGCAGCCGAACTTCGTCCCGGTCATGCCGAGCACATCGCGCAATACCCACAGCAAGGGCATGTCGCCTGGGGCGTCGACAGCCTTCGCCTCGCCGTTGATGCGCAGACTTCTGGTTTCAGACACGCTCACTCCTGGTTGACCCGACGATCCGCAGCCAGCGTAGGAGCCAACAGGGCGTCCGCCATCGGTCTGTCGTGCTAGCCGGCGCTCATGCAGAAGATGGATATTCGTGGCGCTCGACGGGACGGCGGCGATGCCCCGTTGCGGGTCGTGCCGAGAGAGCCATCCACTCGCGCAGGTCTCAGTCTCGCGTCCGCCGAAGGATGCATGCACGGGCTCGACCGGCGCCGGATGTGCGCAGTGAAGGACCCTCGCATGATGGATGGAGTTGCTTGAAAGCTTGCTCGACGACCCGCGGGTCCAACCAACGAAACAAGGAGATCGCAGCCATGAATTCGATCGGGCCTTCCGAACTGATCGACCACCATCGTCGCCGCCTGCTGGGCGCTCCGGCATTCGGCGTGGCCGCCGCCGAGCTCGCCGCGGTCCGTCCTGCGAACGCAGCGGCGCCCGCCATCGCGCCGGGGACGAATACGTCGTTCGCTTCGCTGAAGCAGATCGACGCCGGCCTCCTGAATGTCGGATACGCCGAAGCCGGGCCTGCCGGCGGGCCGCCTGTCATTCTTCTGCACGGCTGGCCCTACGACATCTACAGCTTCGTCGACGTTGCCCCCATGCTGGCGGCGGCGGGCTATCGGGTGATCGTTCCGTACCTGCGCGGCTACGGCTCTACCCGCTTTCTCTCCGCCTCGACCTTGCGCAACGGTGAGCAGGCCGCCGTCGCCCTCGACATCGTCGCCTTGATGGACGCTCTCGAGATCAAGAGAGCCGTCATCGCTGGCTTCGACTGGGGCGCGCGAACTGCTGCCGTGATCGCGGCGCTGTGGCCCGAACGCTGCAAGGCGCTGGTTTCCGTCAGCGGCTATCTCATCGGCAGCCGGAAGGCCGCCATGGTGCCGTTCCCTCCGGCCACCGAGCACGCGTTCTGGTACCAATGCTATTTCGCGACGGACTATGGTCGCGCCGGCTACGCCAAGTACACGCACGACTTCAACAAGCTCACCTGGCAGCTCTCTTCGCCGAAGTGGAGCTTCGACGACGCCACGTTCGAGCGCAGCGCGGCGTCGTTCGACAACCCCGACCACGTCGACATCGTCGTCCACAACTACCGTTGGCGGCTCAGCCTCGCCGACGGAGAAGCGAAGTACGAGGATCTGGAGCAGCGCCTTGCCGAAGGCCCGAAGATCGCGGTGCCCACCATCACCCTGGAAGGCGATGCGAACGGTGCGCTGCACGCGGACCCGAGCGCCTACGCCGGCAAGTTCACAGGCAGGTATGCGAACCGGATCATCACCGGCGGCATAGGGCACAACCTGCCTCAGGAGGCGCCACAGGCCTTTGCCCAGGCGGTGATCGACGTAGACGGTTTCCCGTCGTCCTGATCGTCCCGAGCCGATCCACGCGACGAAGGCGGTCGGCGTGGCGCTCGTTCGATCTTAGGTATCGATCGATACCAACGTGCAATGGATTCGGCGCCGGCCGTGGAGTGAGATAGCGGTGTCTTGCGGATGGCCGTCGGCCACCGGAAATACCAAAGTCTCAGACTCCTTGGAGATCACCATGAACCAAGTTCGCCTTCGCCGTCTGAAGGTGCTCGTGATGCACGCGGACCATCTTCTTCGCGCGGGACTCGTCGCCTCGTTGCGCCAACATTCCGGATTCGAGGTCTTCGTCGATGGCGAGGCTGCCAGCTCGAATCAGCCCGGTTTCGATGTCGTCATCGCCGACTATCACGACGCCATGCGTCTTCGACGTCTCGCCACCCCGGGGGCGCACGGCCCGGTTGCCGACGCGAGGATTCTGGCGTTGACAGCGAACGACCGCGAAGGCGATGTGCGCAAGGCCGTCGAAGCCGGGGTTCATGGCTATCTTCTTCTCGGCGCGTCCTTGCAGGAGATCGTCGCGGGGGCCGTGGCCGTAGGGAACGGGGCGAGGTATCTGTGCTCGTCGGTCGCCCGGCTCATGGCCGACAGCCTGACCCGTTCACCGCTCACGGCGCGCGAGGTCGAAGTGCTGCAGCTCGTTGCATCGGGAGAGTCCAACAAGGGCATCGCGAGGAAGCTCGAGATCGAGCTGGGCACGGTGAAATCGCACGTCAGCGCGCTTATGGGCAAGTTGGGTGCGATCTCGCGGACTCACGCGGCCAGCATTGCGGTCGGCCGTGGCCTCGTGGAGGAGGCTCGGCCGATGGCGACGACGCTGGCTCCGTGGTTCGGTCGTCCGCTGGAGCCGATCGCTCACTTCGCCTGATGGGTCAATGCCGAGAGGCGCCGCGCCGGATCCGAACTGGAGTCATCGATGAACACGATACAGATCGAACAGAAGAGCTATGACATGCCCCCGCGAGACGGGTTTGTCGTCGCCCATTTCCTCACCGTCGCCGACATCGACCGATCGGCTCGCTTCTACGAAAGAGTCTTCGGTGGACGCATCGGAAGCCGAGGCGACAGCAAGGGCGCGCCCGGCTATATCCAGATCGCGAACACTTGGCTCATCGTCAACGTCGGCGGCGGGCCGACCCCCGACAAGCCGTCGGTAACGCTCAGCGTTCTCGCCGATCCGGACAAGATCAGCAGCTTCATGAATATCCGCGTCGCGGATATTCATGCGTGCTACGAACTATGGAGAAGTCGGGGAGCAGAGTTCATCACGGAGCCGAAGGACAAGTACGGCGAGACGCGCTGCTACATCCGCGATCCTGACGGCTACATCATCGAGGTCGGACAGAGCAAGCCGGACTTCACGTACGGTTAGCACTCGATCCGTCCCGGTATGGTGCTCGGCGGAGAGCTCGTTCAGCAGATCGATTGGCGTCGCTGTCGGAACGCCTGAGCGCTTGCGCGCTTGCGCTCAGCCCGTGATGATCGGGCGCAGGGTCTCGATCTCGCTGACGATGAAGTCGAAGAACGCCGCCACGCGCGGTGTTCGACGCAGCTCCGGCGTCGTCAGCATTCGCCAGATGCGCGTGAGCTCGGGAATCGGGCCGAGAACGCGGACGAGATCGGGCTCCGCATCGCCGAGCGCGATCGGCAGCGGCGCAATGCCGACCGCCGCCTTGGCCGAGTACACCAGCCCCAGCACGCTGCTGCTGCGCGCGACGAGCGTCGCGTTCGGGGCGACCTCGTGCAACCACGAGACGATCCGATGCTTGGCCATCGTGTCGTCGAAGCCCACGAGCGCGTGCTGCGGCAGATCCTCGAGCCGCACGGGTTGGCCGTGCCGCTCGATGTAGGCCTTGCTGGCATAGACCGCCCACAGCGAATCGCCGATCTTGCGGCCGACCAGCTCGCCATCGTCGGTGTCGCCGGACCGCAGCGCGATGTCGGCCTCGCCCTTCATCAGGTCGACGTACTTGTCGCTCATCACGAAGTGCACCTGCAGCGCCGGATGACGCTCGCGAAAGCGTTCGAGCAAGTCCGATTGCGTGATCCGGTAGACGATCGGCTCGGGACACGTGATTCGGATGATGCCGGCCACCTCGGCGGCGGCGGTCGCGATCTGCTGCTCGAATGCCACGACGGCCTGCTCCACCGTTTCGGCGTACGGCAGAAGCGCCTGGCCGAATTCCGTGAGCCGATAGCCGCCAGGCTGCCGCACGGCGAGCGCTTGCCCGATGCGGCGCTCGAGCTCGACCAGCCTGCGTTGCACCGTCGACTGGTCCACGCCGAGCGCACGACCGGCCGCGAGCGTGCTGCCGTGGCGCGCGACCGCCAGCAGGTGCTTCAGGTCGTCCCAGTCGAAGTCGTGAGTGCTATGCGCCATTGCGGCTCCCATTCTGCAGTTTTGCGCCTTACGAGATGAAGCGTCGGCCCTTACGCTCGCGGCATGAACTCTCAAGCAATCGACAACCCGGGGCACAAGGCGGCCATGAGCGCTCAGTGGGACGCCGCAGCGACCGGGTGGAATTCGCACTCGGCCATCATCCGAACGTGGCTGGGCACGGCAACGGACGCGATGTGCCGCATGGCCGGTGTGAGCCCGGGATCGCGCGTGCTCGATGTCGCCGCCGGCGCCGGAGACCAGACCTTGACGCTGGCCGAACGGGTCGGTCCCTCGGGCCACGTGCTCGCGACCGACCTCTCGCCCGCCATCATTGCGCTCGCGCGCGAAAACGCGTCGCGTGCCGGCCTGGCCCAGGTCGAGACGCGCGTCGCCGATGGCGAGGCGCTGGGCGTTTCCGAGTCTTCGTTCGATGCGGCGGTGTGCCGGCTCGGCCTGATGTTCTTCCCGGACCCGCTGCAAGGGCTGCGCGAGATTCATCGTGCGCTGCGGCCCGGGGCGGGCGTGTGCACCATGGTGTTTTCGCGTCCGGAGCGCAACCCGTGCATCGCGATCCTGATGTCGACGGCGCTCGAGCACGCGGGTCTGCCGGCGCGCGACCCGTTCGCGCCCGGGGGACTGCTCAGCCTCGGCGAGCCGCGCCGGATCGACTCGCTGTTCCGCACCGCAGGCTTTCGCGACGTCGCCACGACCGCGCTCGATGCGCCATTCCGATTGCCATCGGTGGACGACTACCTGGCGTTCGTTCGCAGCTCGGCGGGCCCGGTCCTGAAGATCCTCAGTGGCCTTTCCCCCACTCGTGCCGAAGCCGCGTGGAGCGACATGCGAGACCGACTGGACGCATTCACTACCGGCGATGGCTGGGCAGGGCCGAACGAACTGCTGCTGACCGCCGGGCGCCGGTGATCGCAGTGTCACCAAAGGATGCAAACGACATGAAACAAGCGATCGAACCGGCTCGCCCGATGTCGCGGAGAGCCGTGATCCGAACTGGGGCCATCCTGCTTTCGGCGTGGACCGCGGCGCCGTTCGCGCGTCGCGCCCACGCCGCGGGACGGGAGCTGCTGCACATTCTCTGCAGCGGGCCGGCCGGCAGCATTCCGGACATGGTCGCTCGAGCCATCGGCGAGCATCTGCCCGAGAGCCTTGCCGAACGCGTGCTGGTCGACAACCGACCGGGCGCGGCCGGGCAGATCAGCGTCAGGGCCTTGAAGGCAGCCCCAGCGGACGGATCGACCTTGCTGCTCGCGCAAGGCGCGGTGGCCACGGTCAATCCGTTCCTGTACGCGGCGCTGGGTTACGACCCCGTGCTCGATCTGCGGCCCGTGTCGCTCGCGAGCGAGATGTCGCTCGCAGTGGCAATCGGTCCGGGCGTGCCCGCGAACGTGTCGACCCTGAGCGACTTCATCTCGTGGATGCGACAGCATCCGGCCGAGGCCAATGCGGGATCCCCGGGAATCGGGACCTTGCCCCACCTGCTGGAAGCGATGCTGTTCCGTGAAGAAGGCGTTGCGTGGCAGCACATCGCATACGCCGGCGGCCCGCCCGCCGTCACCGACCTGCTGGGCGGGCGTCTCGCGGCGCTGGTGCTTCCGGAGGGGCTGCTTCGGCAACACCACGTCACTGGCCGATTGCGCGTGCTCGCAACGTCCGGGCCGACGCGAAGTGCCTATCTCCCCGACGTTCCGTCCCTGGCCGAGCAAGGTCACCCGAAGCTGGTCGTCAAGGAATGGTTCGGTTTCTTCGCGTCGCAGCGCACCTCCAGGGCAGACATCGAAACCGTCGCCTCGGCCTTGCAGCGCGCGATCGCCAGCACGGAGGTGGCGACGATCTTCGCGCAGTCGGGAATGACGCCGGCATCGAGCACGCCCGCAGCGCTGGCCGCGCGCATCGCCAGCGAACAGCAGTACTGGCAACCCGTGCTTCGAGCCAATGGCATCCATGCCGACTGAAACCAGTGCGCGCTGCAAGGCGCATCGAAGGTCTCGGTCGGGCGAAACCTCACGATCCAAGGTGTTTCGAATCGTGTTTTCGGGGGTTGTACCCTTCGGCCTTGCAACTGAAGGCCATCGACACTTCGCATGCTCGGTCAATTCAAACCAGTCGCCTTCTCTCCCTATGGAAGGAGGCGTTCGCAGTGGCGCTTGCCCAGGTGGCTCGTGCTGCTGCTTGTCGGCATCGCGATCGGCGTGGCGGGCGTGCTTGTCGTGCAGGAACGCTACCTGCCGCCACGACTTTCGGCCGACGCGGGGGCGAAGTTGCGCGGAGATTTCGAACGGGCCGATGCCGAACGGCTGCGGCTGAAGGGCGAGCTCGACGGGACCACGAAGCGGCTCGAGACCGCGCTCGCCGAAAACAAGGGCCTCGCCGACGAGCTCGTCGCCAGCCGCGCGACTGCCGAGCGTCTGCGCGACGACGTCACCGCAGTGATCGCATCGCTGCCACCTGATCCTCGTGGCGGGGCCGTCGAGGTGCGCGCGGCACAGTTCAAGGCGGAAGGCGGGATGCTTGCCTACAACGTGGCGCTCTCGCGTCCGCGCGCGACCGGCAAGCCGATGACCGGCGTGATGCAGCTCGTCGTTGCCGGCGCGTCCGCGCGAGGCGTCGAATCCGCGGTCACCCTGAAGTCGATCGACCTGTCGATCGGCCGGCAGGCGATCGTGCGGGGCAGCCTGCCACTGCCCGAAGGTTTCAGGCCGCGCGAGGTGACGATTCAAGTGCTCGATCGCGTCGCCGGCAAGTCCTTGGGCATGCGGGTGATTCTGGTCGGATAGCGCCAGCCGTCGTGGTCGGCGAGGGCCGCTAGCATCTCGTCGAGCGGGCTGCCCAGGCCCGGGAGTCTCCATGACCGCACTTCAAGGACTGGCCCTGCTGCTCCTGTTCCAGGCCGCGGGCGAGGGGCTCACGCTTGCCCTCGCGCTCCCTTTTCCGGGTCCGGTCATCGGCCTCGTGCTCCTGCTGGTCGGGCTTCGATGGCAACGGATCCGCGAGCCGGTGAAGGTTGCCGCCGAGATGCTGCTGGCGCATCTGTCGCTGCTGTTCGTTCCGGTCGGCGTCGGGGTCATCACGCACCTCGACCTCGTGTCGCGATACGGCCCGCAGTTGCTCGCCGTGATCGTGCTTTCCACGTGGCTGGGCATGGTTGTCACGGCCCTGGTGCTCCGCAGTCTGCTTAGGCAAGGCGCGAGCGAGAGGCAGCGCGATGCCTGATTTCGTCCAGCTCTGGGTGTACCTGTCGACGGCGCCGCTGTTCGGCCTGACCGCGACGCTGGTGACCTATGTGGCCGCAGCGGCGATCTACGACCGGGTGGATCGGGCGCCATGGGCCAACCCGGTGCTCTGGTCGGTGATCGTCCTCGGCGGCCTGTTGCTGGCGACACGCACGCCGTACCCGACGTATTTCGCCGGCGCGCAATTCGTCCACGTGCTGCTCGGTCCCGCCGTGGTCGCGCTGGCATGGCCGTTGTGGCAGCGCCGCGCCGAGGTTCGCAAGCGCGCCGTCGCCCTGATGCTTGCCGCGCTCATAGGCGGCGCGACTGCGGGAGGCAGCGGGGTGCTGCTCGCGTGGCTGCTTCACATGCCGTCGGAAGTGGTGCTGTCCCTGGCATCGAAATCCGTCACGGCGCCCGTGGCGATGGGCATCGCCGAGCGGGTCGGCGGTGTTCCCGCGCTCGCCGCCGTGTTCGCGGTCTTGACCGGTCTGGTCGGAGCGCTTTCAGCCCGGTACGTCTTCAACCTCATGCGCATCCAGAGCTGGGCCGTGCGCGGCTTTGCCCTGGGCACGACCTCGCACGGCATCGGCGTTGCGCGAGCCTTGCAGGTGCACGACGACGCCGGCGCATACGCCGGCATCGCGCTCGGGCTGCAGGTCTTGCTGGCATCGCTGCTGATCCCCGTCCTGTTCCGTTGGCTGGCCTGACCGTCGGACGAGCCAGGGTCATGCCGGCGAGGCGCTGAGGCTCCACAGCCGCAGCGCGACGTGGATCTCGAGGGCCCGCGACGCGTTGCCCCAGTGGCCGAGGAGATCCTCGATGGTGGCGAGCCGCTGCCGGACCGTGTTGACGTGAATCTGCAGACGCTGCGCCGCGATCTTTGCGTTCTGGTTGCTGTCGAAATAGCTCAGCAGCGTGGACGTGAGCTCGGACGAGCGCTTGCGGTCGTGCGAGATCAGCGCGCCGATCGTCGCGTCGAGAAAGGCGGCCAGGCTGGCCTGGTCGTGGGTCTCGAACAGGGTCGAGTAGAGGGCCAGTTCGTTCTGGCTGATGACCTGGCCGTTGACGCCGATGCGGCGCAGCACCGCGAGCGCGCGCTTGAGCGTCGCGTAGAGCGCCGGGATCTCCGCCGGCCCCGAGACCGGGCGCGACAGCACGCCGCGATGGGCCATGCCCGACTCGAGCCGGGCCCAGCTTGAGACGGTCTGCCGCACATCGAGGGCGCGGGTCGCGCCGCAAAGGATGACGAGGACACCGTCGATCTCGTCGACCAGCACGCCCGCGAGCGGCGTCACGGTCCTGAAGCGACGTGCTGCATAGCCGGCGCTCGGACCGTCCATCTCGATCAGCATCAGCGACAGCGGCCGCGCGAGATCCACGCCATGACGTTCGGCGTGGTTCGCCATCATCGCCGGCTCGTCCTGCCGCGGCGAGACCAGCGAGCGCAGCAGCGTCGACACGCCGCGGCTCTTGGTGGCCTCCATGCGTTCCTGCGAGAGGAGGACGATGCCGATGACGCTCGAGCTTCGTTCGAACGTGCGAACCGAGATCTCGTCGAGCTCGCCGCGATGGAACAGGGCCGTCGAACCGAGGATGTCGTCGCCGCCGATCACCGCCATCACCCGGCACGACTCGCCCTCGGCCTCGCAGGCAAGCACCGAGCGTCCCATCTGCCGGCTCGCGCCCAGGGCGCGCGCGAACTCGACGCCGTGCTCGCCTTGCGCAGCGTAGGTCTCGATGCCCGCGCCGGCATAGCCCGTGGCGACGCCCCGGCTGACGACCTGGCCGCCTTCGTCGAGCACCAGCACGCTGCCGCCGAGCAGCTGCGCGACCGACTGACACAGCGTCGACAGCGAAGCTCCTTTCGCGAGCAGCGACGTCATCTGCTCATGCGCTTCGGCGGCGGCCTGAATGCCGCGCACGTGCCGTTCGAGCTCCGCCCGTGCCTGCTCGGCCTTTTCCAGGGCGGCGTTGGCCCGCTCGAAATCCTTCGCGTTCTTCAGCGCCACCGCGCCGTGCGTGGCCAGCGTGCTGAGGATCGAGATGTTCTGCGCGGTGTGCATGCGGTGATAGCGGTCGGCCACGAACAGCAGACCGATCACCTCGCCGTCCCAGATAAGAGGCACCCCCACCAGCGCTGCGATGCCTTCCGCGCGGAAGGTGTCGTCGAGCTTCGGGTCGTGCGAGAAGCGCTTGTCGTGCAGGTAGTCCGGGGTCGTGAACGGCAGCTGGGTCGACATCAGGATGCTGCCCACGCCGCGATCGCGTCCTGCCACCATGCTCGACGTGCTCTGCGACAGCGCCCCGTCGGCGACGAGCACCTGATACTGGCCGCGTTCGGCGTCGTAGGTCGAGAGCCACGCCACGTGCGAGCCCATCAGGTTTCGCGCGCGCGAAACGATCGCGCTCAGCAGCCCGGTGAGGTCGAGCCGGCTCGAGAGATCCTGTGCCGACTCGATGACCGCGAGCATGCCGCGTTCGCGCTGCTGCTGCAGCTCGAGCCGGTTGCGAACGCCCATCGCCATGCGCACCGTCTCGACCAGCGTCGACTTGCCCGGGCATCGCTCCGGCAGCGCCTCGACCTCGGCAAGGCGGCGCGCGAACTCGTCGGCCGGGGCGCCCTGATGAAGCAGCTCGATCAATGCGCCGGAGACCTGCTGACCGATGTCGATCTGGAGTGCGCTGCCCATGATTGCCTCTCGTTGCGTGCGCCTGCGAAGCCGCCTTGCCGCGTGGCCGACAGGCTAGCAGACGGCCCGCGATCGAAGTCGGCACGGTGCGGGCGCGGGTCACATCGATCGGCGTGCCGAGGTGTGTACGCGTCACATTGGGTTCGCACCCCGGTGCACCGAGACTTCGATGATCCGGAAGGACCGACATGCCCATCCTCGATTCACTTCGTCCGACGCCCGACCTGCGCGTCCTCGTCACCGCGGGCGCCAGCGGCATCGGCGCCGCGATCGCGCGCGCCTTCCACGAGGCAGGCTCGCGCGTGCACGTCTGCGACATCGATCGTGCCGCGCTCGATCGGCTGAACGTCGAGGCGCCAGGCATCACGGCAAGCATGGCCGACGCATCGGTCGCGGCGGATGTCGATCTGGTGTTCGACGACGTGCGAGGCACGCTCGGCGGGCTCGACGTGCTGGTCAACAACGCCGGCATCGCCGGTCCTACCGGGCCGATCGAGAGCATCGACGGGGCCGGCTGGGAACGAACCATCGCCGTGAACCTCAACAGCCAGTACTACTTCGCTCGTCGCGCGGTGCCGCTGCTGAAGCAGTCGCGCGCCAACCCGAGCCTGATCGCGATGGGCTCGGTCGCCGGCCGGATGGGATGCGCCTTCCGAACCCCGTATGCGTCGACCAAGTGGGCAATCGTCGGCCTGATGAAGTCGCTCGCGATCGAGCTCGGACCGCACGGTGTCCGCGTCAACGCCATCCTGCCCGGCGCGGTCCAGGGCGAGCGGACGCGTGGCGTGATCGCCGCGCGTGCCGCGTCCGTCGGCGTCAGCGTCGAGGCGATCAACGAGCAGTACCTGGGCAAGGTCTCGCTGCGGCGCATGGTCACCGCCGACGACGTGGCGGCGCTCGCGCTGTTTCTTTGCTCGCCCGCTGCGCGCAACCTGACCGGCCAGGCGATCAGCGTCGACGGAAACCTTGAATGCCTTTGACGCCGCGACTGCCGGCGAGGCGAGGGCTCAACCTGCGAAGGCTTCGAGCCGGTCCAGTTCCTGGTCGAGCGCGTCGGCGAACGATGCGAACTCGATCCCCAGGCCGCGCAGCCACGCCCGCAGTCGAAGCACGTCGAGCGTACGCTCGCCACGCTCGAACTTGCTGACCTCGCTCTGCGAGATGCCGATCCGATCCGCCAGGGCCGTCTGATCGAGCCCCGCGTCCTCGCGCAGCTGCACGAGCATGCCCAGCAGTGCCGCCTGCTGCCTGGAACGGATCGGCAGCCTCATGGGCCGGCCGGGGCGCCCGACCTCGGGCAGGCCGAGGTCGGGGTATTCGCTATTTGACAGAGATGGCCTTTGCCGTCGGCGTTGCGTCGAACACGAGCGTCGCCGGCCAGACCGGCCACGTGACGCCGAGGCTGACGTTGTTCGGGTCGCCGTTGCGCGCAAAGGCGCCGATGCTGCGCATCATCGCGTCGGAGAGCGACAGCCGGCCCGGCTCGTTGGCCTTGGTGTTCATGATGTTCGCGTACAGCGAGGGACCGAAGTTGCCGAACGCGAACGGCAGGTCGAAGGCGTGCGTGGCGCCGTAGATCTCATTGAAAGGCGCAGGCTCTTCGTCCCAGTCGAAGCGGTAGTACCAGATGTTGCTCTGCTGCGTCTTTGCCGCCGCCACGACGCTGTCGCGACTGTTCAGGAAGAAGATGCGATTGAGCTGGTCGGTGCGCGCATTGAACCCGGTGACCGGCGTGGTCGTGGGAAGGTACGAGGCAGGGATCCATTGCGCCAGGGTCGACTGCGGCGCCGTGTTGGGGTCGTAGTTGAAGGCGATCGAAAAGACCGTCGCGTCGTTGAGCAAGCGACCGCTGCCGGTGCCGCCCACGAGTGGCAGCAGGGTCGGGAACAGCTTGCCTTCGTCGCGAGCGTTGCCCACCAGCATCGGCACCTTCATGTACTGGCCGGCGTTGATGGCTGCGATCGGGTCGGCCGCGACGACGGTGCCGTCGGGGATCGGCCCCGAGCCCGAGGCGCCCAGGGGCGCCAGCTTCGTCAGCACCGTGGTCAGGACCGTGTCGGCGCTCTTGCTGCGCAAGTAGGTGGCGAGCTGGTCGGTCGTTTGCGTGGCGATGTAGGTCAGTGCCGAGGGGATGTCCGCCGCCAGGCCATCGCCGATCACGAGATCGGCAAGCAGGAGGGCGCCCTGACCCGCGAAATCGGAGACACGCGCCAGGGTCGCGATGCTGCCTGCCGGCAACTCGGTCGCCAGCGATATTCCGCCGCTGATGGGTATCACGCGATGGATGAGCGCGGGGTTGGCCGCGACCACGATCGGCGAGGTCTGCACCGCGTAGACGTTGACACCACCGGCCGACTGGCCCATCAGCGTGACGTTGCCGGCGTCGCCGCCGAAGTTCGCGATGTTGGCATTGACGAACTTGAGCGCCTTGATGATGTCGAGGATGGCGAAGTCGCCGGAATCGTTCTGCGCATCGCCCGTCTTCAACTGCGCCATGTTGAGGAAGCCGAACATGCCCAGGCGGTAGTTCACCGAGACGACGATGGCATTCGCGGTCTTCGCGAGATGGGCGCCGTCGTACATCGGATCCCCCGTGTAACCCGAGATGTTGCTGCCGCCATGGACCCAGACGATCACCGGCAGGTTGGTGGCTGCGCCGGCGGGACGCCAGACGTTGAGGTAGAGGCAGTCCTCGGATCCGACCGTCTGGCCGAGCGAAGTGCCGATGGTCGCGTCGTACTTGTTGTTGAGCCCCGGCCCGTACAGTCGACTCGACTGGACGAAGGCGTTGCCGAACTGCTGCGTGTACTTCGGCGAGGTCCACGCTACCGGGTCGACCGGCGGTTTCCAGCGCAGGTCGCCGACCGGCGCCTTGGCGAACGGAATGCCCTTCCACGACAGGGTGCCGCTGGTGGCCGAGCTGTCGGTGCCGACAACGGTGCCGAACGCGGTCTGTCGCTGCGTGGCCGGCACGTCCTCGTAGGGGACGCAGGTGAACGACGCGGCGACGTTGACGTCGCCCGTGCCGTTGTAGCGCGCCCACTTCGGGTACTCGCAGAGCGGCCGGGTACGTCCCGGAACGCCGACCGTGTCGGCCATCACCTGCGCCGGGGGGGCAGTGCCGCCCTCCGCCCAGTTCTCGAGCGTGGTGAGCGAGTCCCACGAGGGGTTGAAGATCGAGCTCACCGCGTGGCCGAGGCCCGGGATCTCGTAGTAGCGGGCGAACTTGTCGACCTCGGCGTTGCCCATGCGGCTCTGCAGGCGCTGGTAGTACTCCTCGGTGGCGCGGGTGCTGACCAGGATGTCGACCAGGCCGTGCACGAGCAGGAGCTTTCCGCCCTTGGCGGCGAAGGCGTCGAGGTTGACCGGCTGGTCGATCTGCGCGCTCAGCTCGCTGAGTCGGCCGGCCCACGGCCCGGGGTTCTCGGGGTCGAGCGACAGCGAGTCGTAGCCCGGAACGCGCGTGATCCCGTACTGGATTCCCTGGTCGACCTGGTTGCTGATGTAGGGCGCCGTGCGCGGCATCGGGATCGCGGGCTGCGACGTGCCGAACGCCAGGAAGGTCACCGTCGGCTGGATCGCCGCCGGATTCGTGGTGATGCCCAGGTCGGCGCCCCAGATGTTGTAGCCGGGGTAGTGGTCCTCGCCGCTGGCCATCGCGAAGTTGAGGTGCGTGTCGGTGTTGACGATCTTGAAGGTGGCGATCTGCACATCCGAGAGGCAGGTGTCACCGGTGTCGACGCCGTCCGGGCAGCGCAGCGGGTTGCCGTCGACGCTGGCAGTGGCCGGGTCGAACACGGCGTTGCAGCGCAGCTGGTTGCTGATGAGGCCGTCGACCACGCCGTCGAGCCCGTCGCAGGCCTGCAGCGATGCCTTCAGCAGCAGCGCCCGCTTGGCCACGCTCGGGTAGGCGCCGGGCTGCGACAGCGCGCGGTTCACGCGGTGGCCGCCGAGCATCGCCGCGGCCTGGTTCCATGCCGGGTAGGCGACGATGGCGCCGTCCCAGTCAGCGGGCCAGCGCGTGATCGATTCGATCGCCTCGCGACCGCCCGTCGAGCCGCCTGAGAAGTACGACTTCTGGATCGTGCTGACGGCGTAGCGCGCCTTGATCAGGAAGACCGCGGCATCGCGCGTCTTCTTGAGCGCATCGCCGCCCCAGTTGCGCATCGCCTCGTCGTTGAGCATGAAGAGGCCGTCCTGCGAGCCGAGCGCGCCTGCCTGGTGGCCGGAATCGCTGGCGAAGGTGGCGTAGCCGCGGCCGAGCGGCACGGCGGCGGTGGTCGGGCCGACCGGCACGTTGCTGGCCACGCTCGGGATGCTGCCGTCGAAGCCGCCGCCGCCGAACATGACGACCTTCGAGTTCCAGACCGTCGGCAAGGCCACCCTGAACTGGATGTCCGGCGCGGTCGTGTCGACGGGAGAGATCTTTCCGGTGATCAGGCAGTAGTCGGGAATCGCCTGGACTCCGGTGCCGGAGGCGGCGACGCCCGAGGCCGCGGTCACGACCGCGCCAGCGGTCGGTATGCCGATCGACGCAGCCGGAATGACGGTGCCGGCCATCTGTGCGCAGGTGAGCGGGGTGGGGGCAGTACCGCCTCCGCCGCCACCACCGCCGCCACCACCGCCCGCGACGCCACCCCCATCACCGCCGCCTCCACAACCCGCGAGTGCCGCCGCGACGAAGACAGCGAATCCCAATCCGTACGGGACATTCGACTTTCTCATGTTGTCTCCTGTGTGTTGTTCTCGACGGCGGCACACGGACGTGCCACGCATGCCCCAGCCCGCCGAGCGCCAGTCGCTGGCGTTCGTGCTTTCGACTGTTTCCTAGTCTCGATTCGCGCCCGGCGGCGTTCAATATGGGGAAGCCACATTCGCCGCGGAGGCGCAATGTGGTCGAAGGCCACCACGAAAACCCTCGCCGACGCCCACCGATTCGACAGCAAGACCCGGAGCGCGCCGTAGGATGCCTGTGAAGACACTGGCTTCATACCCACTTCGAGCACGACACCATGAAGTCGCCGACATCCGACATCACCCAAGACCCGCGCTGGGCCAGCGTCGTCAAACGCGAAAGCATCGCGGATGGCACCTTCTGGTATTCGGTCGCGACGACAGGCGTCTTCTGCAGGCCTTCATGTCCATCGCGCCTGGCCAACCCGAAGAACGTGCAGCTGCACGAAAGCATTGCGGCCGCCGAGGCCGCCGGCTTTCGCGCCTGCCGCCGTTGCAACCCGGGCGGCATCTCCATCGAGGCGGCCAACACCGCGATCGTCGCGAAGGCCTGCAAGCTCATCGACGAGGCCGGCGAGCCGCTTTCGCTGGCGCAACTGGCCGCGTCGGTCGAGCTCAGCCCGCACTACTTTCATCGCCTGTTCAAGAAGGCCACCGGCCTCACGCCGAAGGGCTACGCGGTGGCCGGACGCTCGGCCCGAGTCCGCCAGGGGCTGGCCAGTGCCGCGACGATCACGGAGGCTTTTCACGAGGCGGGCTTCGGATCGAACGGACGCTTCTACGAGGCGTCGGCCGGCGTGCTCGGCATGAGCCCGACCCGCTATCGGTCCGGCGGCGTACAAGAGGTGCTGACCTTCGCCGTAGGCCAATGCTCGCTCGGCGCCATCCTCGTCGCATCGAGCGCCAAGGGCGTCGCCGCCATCTTGCTGGGCGACGATCCGCAGATTCTGGTGCGTGAGCTCGAAGACCGGTTTCCACGGGCGCGACTGGTCGGCGGCGACGCGGCCTACGAGCGGCGCGTGGCCGAGGTGGTCGGGTTGATCGAGGCACCCGCATGCGGGCTCGCGTTGCCGCTCGACATTCGGGGCACGGCGTTTCAGCAGCGCGTCTGGCTGGCGCTGCGCGAGATCCCGGCGGGAAAAACGGCAAGCTATTCGGCCATCGCGGAAAGGATCGGCGCGCCGCGATCGGTGCGCGCCGTGGCCGGCGCCTGCGCGGCCAACGCCCACGCCGTGGCGATACCGTGCCACCGCGTCGTCCGGCACGACGGCGGCCTCTCCGGCTATCGATGGGGCGTCGAGCGCAAGCGCGAACTGATCGACCGCGAGCTTCGCGGCCTGGAGCAGGCCGCATGAAGCGCGACGACTGGATCGACGACGACGTGGCCGCGCGCATGCAGCGCATCGACGTCGCCGCGCTGGAGAGCGATCTCGATGCGCAGGGCTGGTCGGTGCTGCCCGATCTGCTCTCCCCGCCCGAGTGCGACGGCATCGCGTCCCTCTACGACGGCGGTTCGGGCTTTCGCAGCCATGTCGTGATGGGACGCTACGGTTTCGGGCAAGGCGAGTACCGCTACTTTTCCTATCCCTTGCCCTCGCTGGTGCAGGGCTTGCGGACCGCGCTCTACCCGCGTCTTGCGGCTCTCGCCAATCGATGGCACGAGCGGATGGGCCTCGATGCGCGCTTTCCCGCCCGGCACGACGAGTTCATCGCGCGCTGCGCGGCGGCCGGCCAGTCGCGGCCCACGCCGCTGCTGCTGCGGTACGGCGCCGGCGACTACAACTGCCTGCACCAGGACCTCTACGGCGAGCACGTCTTTCCCCTGCAGGTCGCGGTGCTGCTTTCCCGGCCGGTGACCGACTTCAACGGCGGCGAGTTCTTGCTGACGGAGCAGCGTCCGCGCATGCAGACGCGCGCTTCCGTCGTGCCCCTGACCCAGGGCGCTGCCGTCGTGTTCGCCGTCAACAGTCGGCCGGTGCGCGGCACGCGGGGCGACTATCGCGTCAAGCTGCGCCACGGCGTCAGCCAGATCATCGCGGGGCATCGCCACACGCTGGGCATCATCTTCCATGACGCGAGCTAGTTCCGCAGCGCAGGTACAGCTGTTCGATTCGATCGCGCCGCCAACCCGCGCTCGCGAGCAGCTCGAGCCCGGAGCGTTCGTCCTGCGCGCCTTTGCGGTGGAAGAAGCGCCCGCGCTGCTCGATGCGATCGCGCTCGTCTCGCAGGCCGCCCCCTTGCGTCGCATGACGACGGTGCGCGGCTGGCGCATGTCGGTCGCAATGACCAACTGCGGGCAGGCGGGCTGGCTGAGCGACCACACCGGATATCGCTACGACGCGACCGATCCGGAAACGGGCCGGCGCTGGCCGGAAATGCCTGAAGTCCTTGCGGACCTCGCCATGCGCGCCGCCGGCGCGGCGGGCTTCGACTCGTTCGTGCCCGACGCGTGCCTCGTCAACCGCTACGAGCCAGGCGCACGGCTTTCACTCCATCAAGACCGGAACGAGCGGGACTTCGGCGCGCCGATCGTGTCGGTGTCCCTGGGCGTGCCGGCATCGTTCCTCTGGGGCGGCGCCACACGTGCGGACAGGCCGCGCCGGGTGCGCCTCGACCATGGCGACATCGTCGTCTGGGGTGGCCCCGCACGCCTGAACTTTCATGGCGTCGACACGCTGCGCGAAGGCCATCACGCGTTGACCGGAAACGCTCGCTTCAACCTGACTCTTCGCCGTGCCCTCTTGCCACGCTGATGTCGCAAATCGAACAGCGGTCGGCCTGTCACAAGGCCGTCGATCAAGTTACGTCAATGAATCGGCAACTCGTTCCACTCGGCCTCGGCCACGTCGATCGGATCGAACTCGCCCAGCCTCGTGTACAGGTCGTGCGCCGCCTCGACGACGCGGCGCGCGGGGGCGAGCGGTGACTGCTCGAGGAGATAGGCCACGAAGGCGTTGACCCAGACACCTCGGTCACGTGCGGGACTTTCGGCGATGCTCGTCTGCATGAGTGATCCTTTCGCCGGTGCATTGTCCAGACCGTGAATTCTAGGTCTGTGCGGTAACGAACATATGAGATCACCACCGAACTTTTTCCAGGCACGAATTGGTGCCATCGGCCAGCCCGACGCAATTCGCTCCGCCCATCCTCGATGGGCCGGCAGGCGAAAATGAAGGCGGATGCACACAGCGACCTCTCCATTTCCGAGCCTCCTTTGGCTTGCCCCGATGACGCTCGCCGTCGCGACCCTCGTGGGCTGCGCCGCCGAGCCGGTGAAGGTGCCGCCTTCGCCGGCACCTTCACACACCAGTGCCCCATCCGCGGAGGCCGCGGGCGATGACCTTGCGCTGCAGCAGCGGTTCGCCGATTGGGTGACGGGCTTTCGCGCCACGGCGCGCGCGGCGGGCATCGACGAGGCGACCTCGAGCGTCGCATTCGCCGACGTGCGCTACCTGTCGCGTGTCGTCGAGCTGGATCGCGCGCAGCCCGAGTTCACGCGCAACGTCTGGGACTATCTCGACAGCGCCGTGTCGGCCCAGCGTGTCGCGCGGGGCCAGGACAAGCTGCTGCAGCTTGGTGCCGAGGCCGAGGCCGCCGCCGCTCGCTACGGCGTGCCGCCCGGCATCCTGATCGCCATCTGGGGCGTGGAGAGCGACTATGGCGGCAACTTCGGCAACATCCCGACCATCGATGCGCTGGCGACGCTGGGCTTCGAGGGGCGACGCGAGGGCTGGGCGCGCGGCCAGTTGCTGTCCGCATTGAAGATCCTGCAAGGCGGCGACATCGACCGCGCGCAAATGATCGGCTCGTGGGCGGGCGCGATGGGCCAGACCCAGTTCCTGCCGTCGGTCTTTCTTGCCTATGCCGTGGATGGCGACGGCGATGGCCGGCGCGACATCTGGGGCAGCATGGCCGACGTAATGGCCTCGACCGCGAACCTGCTTACGCGCGCGGGGTGGCAGGCGGTGCAGCCCTGGGCCGTCGAGGTCCGGTTGCCGCCGGAGTTCGATGTCGGACGTGCCGATGTCTCGGTGCGGCAATCCGCGGCGCAGTGGACGGCCGAGGGCGTGCGAACCATGGACGGTGCGGCGCTGCCGGAGCTCACCGATGGCGCGATCCTGCTTCCCGCCGGTGCGAGCGGGCCTGCCTTTCTGGTCGGCCCCAACTTTCGCGCCATTCTGCGCTACAACAACTCGACCAGCTACGCGCTCGCCATCGGCCTGCTCTCCCAACGACTGACCGGCGGTCTCGGCGTGCAGGCTCCCTGGCCGCGCGACCTGCCCGCGCTCACGCGCCAGCAGGTGCAGGCGCTTCAGACGGCGCTGAACCAGCGCGGCTTCGCCAGCGGCACGGCCGATGGCGTGATGGGTCCCGCCACGCGCGATGCGCTCCGTCGCTACCAGCGCAGCGTCGGCCTGCCTGCGGATGGCTACCCGACGCCGGTCTTGCTCCAGCGATTGCAGGAGCCTTAGCCGGACACGTGCCCGAAGTCGATCTCGCGTGCTGTCGGCACGCCTTGCCGAGGTCGCTGATCGACTGAGCCGCGTCTCTCGTCAGACCGGGCCGATTCCCCGTCGCTCGCGCATGGCACGACCGATTCGCTCGAGCTCTTCGTCGCCCAGAAGTCGTGCGGCCATGGGCAGCAGCTCGTTCTCCTCGCGCTCGATGTGCCGAGCGTATCGATCGACGAAGGCCTCGACATCCGCGGCGGCCAGCGACGCGGCTTCGCTTGCGACGACGCGTTCGAGTGCGGGCCGCAGGTGACGCCAGAGCGCCTCGAGCTCGCGATGCTCGGCGACTAGCCCCTCTGTGAGCTCGCGCAGGCAAACAGCATCCGAGCCGGCCATCGATTCGATGAGCGCGGGAAAGAGGTCCTGTTCTTCGTCGGCGTGGTGATCCATCGCCGCAGTCTCGAAGTAGCGGACCACGCTCGCCGCTGCCGACCGGGCCTCGGCGTCGGCGCCGTGAGCGACGAGATGCGGAACGAGCCGCAGCAGTGTCGAGCACTGATGCTCGATGCGGAGATGACACGCCGAAAGCATCTCCAGGGGAACTTCGAATCCTGCGCTCGGCGCAGAGTGACCCGGCAAGCCCGTGCTCATGACGTCGATTTCTCGAGGCGCTCGTGCAATGCCTTGTCGACCGGATGGCTGGCGCCCTCGGCGCAGCGGCTCCACGCCTGTTTCTCGCTTCCAGGGACTTCGTCGCGCGACAGTCCAGGCACCGAGAAGCCGGCTCGAATCGACCGCAGCTCGTCGCGATGCAGCCGTGCCAGACGCTCGAGGCATTCGTCGCCGCGGGCCGTCAGGTGGATCTCGACCAGGCGCTTGTCACCCCGACTCGGCGCGCGCTGAACCCAGCCTGCGGTTTCGCACCGGGTCACCAGCGATACGACGCCGTGGTGCTTGGCCTGCAGACGCTCGGCCAGCTCGGCGACCGTGGCCCACGCGCGGCCAGGGAACCCCCTGAGCTGGAGCATCAGCGCGTACTGCAGGGGCGTCACGCCGTTGCGATGCGTCACTTCCTCGCTGAAGCGCATGAAGCGTCGCAACTCGTAGCGAAACCGTGCGAGCGTTTCGAAGTCGGCTTTCGAAAGCCTTTGCTTTGCCATGATCTTCAAAATATATCACGCTGTGATATATGATGGGCAAGCCATCCATCTCGAGGCTGAGCGATCCCGATGAAGCTCAACATCCTGTCCGACCTGCACCTGAACGTTCTCGGGTTCGATCGGCCAAGCAGCGACGCGGACGTGGTCGTCCTCGCCGGGGATATCGCCCGGCCACGCGAGGCCGTGGCCTGGGCACGGCATTTCGACAAGCCCGTGCTCTACGTCCCCGGCAATCACGAGTTCTACGGCGGGAGCCTCGACGGCGCCGCCGCCGAGCTCGCGCGGCTTTGCACAGGCACGGCGATCCGCGTGCTCGACAACACCGCAAGCGTCATCGGCGGCGTCCGCTTTCTCGGCACCACCTTGTGGACCGATTTCGAGTTGTTCGGCGATGGCGAGAGCAAGGAAGCGGCGATGGCCGAGGGGCAGCACCTGATGCGCGATTTCAGCAGGATCCGCTTAGCCGAAGGAGCCGAGACGCTGCTCTCCCCGAATGACTCCGCAGCCCTCTTCGAGCGCGGCGCCCGCTGGCTCGACGCGACCCTGGACACCGCGCACGACGGGCCGACGGTCGTGATCACCCATCACGCGCCCTCGCGCAGGAGCGTGCACCCGCGCTTCGAGCGCTCGCTGTTGAGCGCTTGCTTCGCGTCGGACGCGGAACGGCTCCTGGGCGGGGCGCGAGTCCAGCTATGGATTCACGGCCACACCCACGACTCCTTCGACTATTTCGTGAACGGAACGCGCGTCGTCTGCAATCCGCGTGGCTACGCGAAGGATGGGGTGAACGAGAATCCCCGCTTCGACCCTCAGTTGGTGATCGAAGTTGAATAACCGGGACCGGTCGAGGAGCACGCTTCCCAGGTCACCCTCACGAGCTGCCCGCGACCAATGAATTCCTCTGCGCCAGACCTTCTCGCAGAAGCCGAGAGTCACCGCCCTCCGGGGATGTCCGGACTCGAGTGGAGGCTGCGCGTAGAGCTTGCTGCCTGCTATCGGGTCTTCGACCGGCTCGGTTGGACCGAGCTCATCTTCAACCACATCACGTTGCGCGTACCTGGCGACGAGGCTTCGTACCTGATCAATCCCTTTGGCCTCAACTACGCCGAGGTGACCGCGGCGAACCTGATCAGGATCGGCCACGACGGTGCGCCACTCGAACCGACTTCGCATCACGTCAACCGCGCGGGCTTCGTCATCCACAGCGCGGTCCATGGTGCGCGCGCCGACGCGCACTGCGTCATGCACACGCACACGACCGCCGGCATGGCGGTCGCCTGCAAGGCGGACGGACTGGAGCACGACGATTTCTACGGCGCCGAGCTGTTCGGAGAGGTCGGCTATCACGCATTCGAGGGCATTGCCGTGCATCACGACGAAGGCCCGCGCCTGGTTGCCAGCCTGGCGGACAAGCGGGTGCTGATCCTGCGCAATCACCGCATGCTCGTCTGCGGCACGAACGTCTTCAACGCGTTTCGCTGGATGTGGACGCTGCAGCGCGCCTGCGAGGTCCAGGTCGCTGCCGACAGCCTGCGCGGCGCCAATCTGAGGCTTGCCGATGCCGTGCGGACCGGCTGCGCCGCCGACGCCAAGGCGTTCGAGCCGAGGGAATCGCTCGAGCGGATGCTCTTCGACAGCGTCCTGCGCCGCTGCCGCCTCGACGCCGCGGAGCTCGCCGGCCACGCCTGACCCGCTCGGTGCCACCAGCAGAGAAGGTGAAATCCATCCACAAGCATGCGGCTGCAGCCGCGGCGCTCATCCTGAGCTTCGCCGCTCACGCCGACATGAACGTCGGCGTCATCCTCTCCACCAGCGGGCTTGGTGGATCGCTGGGGATTCCGGAGCAGAACAGCGTCAAGCTGTGGCCGACCGAGATCGCCGGCGAGAAGCTGCGCATCACGGTGCTCAACGACGAATCCGACACGACGGCTGCGGCGAAGAACGCCAATCGTCTGGTCACTGAAAACAACGTCGTCGTCGTTTTCGGTCCGTCGCTGACGCCGACCTCGCTTTCGGCGCTCGACATCATCGCCCGCGCCAACACGCCGATGATCTCGCTGGCCGGTGGCGGCGCCACCATCGAGCCGCCCGACGGCCCGCGTCGCTGGGCCTTCCGGATGGCGCCGCCGGAATCGATCGCTGTCGGTCTGGTGCTCGAGCACATGGTCGCGCAGGGCGTCAAGAAGGTCGGCGTCATCGCCCTGGCGACGAGCTTCGGCGAGGGCTACACCAAGACCCTGGACCGGCTTGCGCCCGGCAAGGGAGTCTCGGTCGTGACCGTCGAGCGTTACAACCAGAACGACACGTCGGTGACGGCGCAGACACTGCGGCTGCCGCGTCGCAGCCGGATGCGGTCTACATCATGAGTTCCGGCACGCCCGGAGCATTGCCGCAGATCGAGCTGGCGCGGCGCGGCTTCAAGGGGCCCGTGTATCAGACGCAGGGGGTGGCGAAAACGACTTCCTGCGCATTGGCGGCAAAGACCTCGAGGGCGGCTACATGACCGTCGGGCCAGTGCTCGTTGCCGAGCAGCTACCCGACGCGTCGCCGCTGAAGGCGCCGGCGACCGAGTTCGTCAAGCGCTACGAGTCGCCTACGGCGCCGGCTCGCGCTCGCGCTTCGCTGCCTCGGCGTGGACTGCGGTGATGTGGCTCGAGGCGGCGGTGCCGCAGGCGCTCAAGAAGGGCAAGCCCGGGACGCCCGAATTTCGCGCTGCGCTGCGCGATGCGCTCCAGTCGATGAAAGACGTCGTCACGCCAGAGGCGATCTATTCGATGAGCGCCACCAACCACAACGGCGCCGATCAGCGCTCGCAGGTGATGGTGCGCATCGTCGACGGCCGCTGGAAGTTGCAGAATTGAGCCGGCTCAGGCGGCCACGCCCGCCTGCCGGCCGAGCGCATCAAGGAACATGCGCACCTTGGCCGGCATGAGCCGCTTTGCCGGCAGCAAGGCGTAAACGCGCAGCGGCGCGCAGGCAAAGCCAGGCAGGAGCCGACGCAGGCCACCGGCTTGCAACGCAGCCTCGCAAAACGTCGCCGTGATGCGTGCGACGCCGAGCCCGGCGATCGCCGCCTGCAGGCGCACGTCGGCGTTGCCGCTGCGCAGGCGCGGCGCCGTGGTCGCGATGCTCTCGCTCGATCCGTCGGCGGCGGTGAAGGTCCAGCGCGCATCCGACGCGCCGCAGAGCAAAGGCAGCTCGGCCAGCGCCTGCGGCTGCTTCGGCTCGGGCTGGCGTTTGAACAGCCTCGGCGATGCATAAACGCCCCGCTCGAGCGAGAACATGCGCCGCTGCACCAGCGTCGACCCGGGCAGCACGCTCTCGAGCATGGCAAAGGCGATGTCGTAGTGCCGTTCGATCGGATTGACCGCCTCGTGCTCGACTTCGATGCGAACCTTCAGGCGCGGGTAGCGCGCCATCAGCTCGCAGGCGACCGGCCCGAGGTGATGCGCACCGAACTCGTAGGGCGCGGCGACGCGCAGCGTGCCGGCCACCGTCTCGCCCTGCGCCAGCGCGTCGGCATGGGCCTCGCGCAGACCGGAGAACAAAGGCCCGACGCCGCGATAGAGCGCCTCGCCGGCGTCGCTGAGATGGACCTGCCGCGTCGTCCGCTCGAGCAGGCGCACGCCGAGTCGCGCCTCGAGCCGCGCGACGGCGGCGCTCACGGTCGACTTGGGCCGTTCCAGCGACCGCGCCGCCGCGGAGAAGCCGACCTGCTCGACGACGTGGCAGAAGACGTCGTAGTCATCCCAGTTCATGGCGCTGATTGTCCAGGAATCCGAACAGTCTGTTCGCCTGCGGGCGATTTACCCGAGCCGGCCGAGTCGTTAAGCTCCGCTCGCTGCGGGAGTACGCAATGATCGAAAGCGACGAAGGCATCTTTCTGAAAAACTGCTGGTACGTGGCCGCCTGGGACCACGAGTTGATCGACGGCGCCAAGCTGGCCCGCACGATCCTCGAAACACCGGTCGTGCTCTACCAGGGCGAGAGCGGCCAGGTCGTGGCGCTCATCGACCGCTGCTGCCATCGTGGCGCGCCGCTCTCGATGGGTCGCATCGAGGGCGACTGCATTCGCTGCATGTATCACGGCATGAAGTTCGAGCCGTCGGGCAAGTGCATCCAGATTCCCGGCCAGGACATGATCCCGCCCAAGCTCGGCGTGCGCAGCTTTCCGGTCGTCGCGCGCGACCACCTGGTCTGGATCTGGATGGGCGACCCGGCCAAGGCCGACCCGGCGCTCATCATCGATTACGAGCCGCTGCACGACCCGGCGTGGAAGGGCATGCCGGCGTACATGCACTACGACGCCAACTGGCTGCTCATCGTCGACAACCTGAGCGACTTCG
>JBDTNU010000008.1:0-31374 GCA_039933535.1 Caldimonas sp.
CGAGCTCGAGGTTGTCGTCGTAGTCCTTGAACTGGCGCTGGTCCCAGACCTTGACCGCGCTCTTGTTGCGGCCTTTCTCCTGGCCGATCCGGATGCCCTGCGGGTTGTAGCCATAGGCGCCGAACGGCGAGGTGCCGCCGGTGCCGATCATCTTGGTACCGCCTTCGTGGCGCTTCTTCTGCTCCTCGAAGCGCTTCTTCAGCGTTTCCATCAGCTCGTCCCAGCCCATCTTCTCGATCGCCGCCTTCTCCTCGGGCGAGAGCTCGAGCTCGAACTTCTTCTGCAGCCACTCGAGCGGGATGTCCTGCGTGAAGTCGGCGAGCAACTCCACGCCCTTGAAGTAGGCGGCAAAGGCGCGGTCGAACTTGTCGAACTGGGCTTCGTCCTTGACCAGCGATGTGCGCGCCAGGTAATAGAAGCTGTCGACGGTCGGGCTACCGCCGTCCTCGTCGATCACGCCGGACTTGATCGCCTCGAGGAGGGTCAGGTATTCCTTGACCGAGACCTTGAGCTTGGCGGCGCGGAGGGTGAAGAAGAAGTTGATCAGCATGGCGAGGGGCGAGTCGCGTGTCCCCGGGAGCATAGCGCCGAAGACCATCGCCCCGACTGCCGGACGGCCGGCCCGCCGGGCGTAACGCGAACGTAACGCCTGCGCCCGATATTCGCGCCTCGGGCAGCCCTTCGACTGCCGGGAGCGAGCGCGATGATGCACCTTGCCGAGACCGCACCGACGCAGACCACGAAACGTCGGCTCTTCGAAATCGGCGTCTGGCTTGCCGCGCTCGCGCTGACGGGCCTGGCAGGTTGCGGCGGAGGAGGCGGCGCGAGCGAAGCACCCGCTGGCGCTGCGAGCGCGCCGGCGACGGCGGCCTCCGACATCACGGTCAACGGCCCGGAAGGGTCGTCGCTCTTCGTTCCTGCCGGCGCGACCACGGCGCCGGTGACCTACCGCATCGCCAAGGATTCAACGAACGCGCCGGTGCTGCCGTCGATCGTCCAACCCGCTGGCGACGTCTTCACCGTCACGCCGGGCGGCCTCGCTCTGCTTCGGGTGGCAACGCTTCGGATACCGTTCGATCCCTCGACCCCGGACGACGCGCCAATCGCCCTCGTCGAGAGCAACGGCGACGGCACGTGGACGCTGCGTCCCGATGCCCGTCTGAACGGCAATACCCTCGAGATCACCGTGCTGCGCCTGGGCCAGTACCAGGCCGTGCGCCCGGCCGCTGCCGCGACGAGTCGTGCGGCCGGGGTACGGCCTGCACGGCAGATCACGTGGGTCGCGGGCATCTCCATCGCCGCCGCGGGCTATGTCGACGGCTCGGCCGGCTTCGGCTTCACGAGCCTGCCGTCCCTGAGCAACCCGACGCCTTATCCAGGGCCGGCATCGGTGCGGTTCACCGTCCGGGCCTACACGAACGTCGGCAGCTTCTGCCCGACGGCGTCGTCGATCGAGGTCGATCAGGTCGCCTTCAGCGGCTCATTGAGCGCCGGCATCGTCGAGACCGACACGACGCCGATCTCGCCGGCGCAGGCGGGTCCGTGGGCGGTCGACCTCAAGGTCTTCCAGCCGCTCGGGGGGCCCAGCGCCATGCTGGCCTTCGTCACCGTGAAATGCACCGATGCGTTCGGCAACGCGTATTCGGTGCGTGCCGATCGGGTGATCCAATACGCTGTCGAGACCAAATCGCTGCAGATGAGCGCAGCGAACTTCGTCGAGGTCAACCAGTTCGGCGTGACCGGGTTGCTCAATCCGACCGCCTACGCGTCTCCCGGGACGGCCTCGGTCACGATCCAGAGCACCTCCGACTGCCCTCTCGCCAGCGGCATCCTGGTCGAGTACTACGACTCCTTCAGCACGGTGACCATTGCCACGGCCGCGGCTCAGCAGCAGACGCCCATCGCACCGCCGAGTGCCGGCCCCTGGACCTTCGACCTTCGGATCTACGCGCCGGCCGCCGGGCAGACTTCCCGGGTGGCACGAGTCACCCTGCAATGCGTGGATGGCAGCGGCAACGTCCAGGGAATCACCGCAGGCAGCCTGATCGCGTACGCGACGAGCTTCGGCCCGACGGCGCTCGGATTCCTGGCCCAGCCCGCGGACCAGTCGGTGCTTGCGGGCCAGGGCGCCAGCTTCGATGTTCGCGTGACGGGTGGTGCCGCGCAGGCGTCGGATCGCGATCAGTACCGGCTTTTCTGGGAGAAGAGCGGTGATGGCGGCATCGTCTGGCAGACGATCGGCACCTCGTACCAGAGCGATGCCGTCAACGACGGGCCGGCTGCGGGACGCCGCGAGTCGATCACGCTGAGCGCCGTGACCGCCGCCGACAACGGCAGCGTGCTGCGCGCGCGCGCTTGCTACGCAGCTCCGGGCCAGATCGAGCAATGCATCACCAGCGCGTCCGCGCGACTGACGGTCGCCCAGGCCGGATTGGCTCCCTCGATCCTGCGGCAGCCTCAGAGCATCGCGACACTGGTCGGCGAGACGGCCAGCTTCAGCGTCGGGGTCGCCGGCACGCCAGCACCGCGGATTCAATGGCAGGTTCTCGGCGCGGCCGCCGGGCCGTGGCTCGATGTCGGCAGTGCCGGAGCCACCTGGCCCGGCGCCAGGCCGAACGCGACGACGCTCGTCACGTTCCCTGCCACGGCGGACCAGGACGGGTGGCTGTTTCGGGTGGTGGCGAGCAACGCCGCCGGCAGTGTCACCAGCGATGCGGTCGTGTGGCGCGTCAGCGACACCTTGATCGCACCGACGATCGACGTGCAGCCCCAGCCGGCGAGCGTTGCACCCGGTGCGAGCGCGTTGTTCGCGATCGTCGCCGAAGGCACGGCGCCGCTCTCGTATCAATGGTCGATGGACGGCGTCGCCATCAGCGGCGCGAACAGTCCGATCCTCTCGGTGGCCAATGTGCAGACAGCGCAGCTGGGGAACTACCGCGTCGTTGTCAGCGGCCCGGGCGGCAGCGTGACCAGTGACCCGGCCGCGCTGACGCAGGGCGGGCAGACGATCGTCGCGCCGCCGGTGATCTCGGCCCAGCCTGCACCACGCAGCGTCGCGCTCGGCCAGACCGCGACGTTCAATGTCACGGTTGGCGGTGGACCGCCCGTGAGTTGCGGCTGGACGCGCAACGGCGTGCCGATTGCTGGCGCCTCCGATTGCGCGTCGTACACCACGCCGCCGACCGGCGCCGTCGACAACGGCGCCGTCTACAACATCGTCGCGTTCAACAGCGGCGGAACGGTGCTGGGCGGCGGTGCCGTCCTCACGGTGCAGGGCACGGTGACAGCCGCGACCTGGACCTTCCTGCCGACCGGGGTAGGCACGCCGATCTACGACATCGCCCTGGTCGGCGGCGACCCGGACCGAATCGTCGCCGTCTGCTACGACGGGACGATCATCCGGTCGACCGACGGCGGAGCGACCTGGGCGCGCGTCTTCACGCCGGCGGACACGGTGCGGTTTCTGGTAAAGGTCCGTTTCGTCGACGCGAACGTCGGGCTCGCGATCGGCCCGAGCGACATCGTTCGTACCACCGACGGCGGCGCGACCTGGACCGTCGTCTGGCACGGCGAAGACTACGTGCAGGCGTACGGCTACCAGACGTTGCAGGCAGTCGACTGGATCGACGCGAACACGGCCATGGTGGTGAGCCTCGGCCGGGTCTGGCGATCCACCGATCGCGGTGCGACCTGGGCCGTGTTCGGCGACACCGATTTCAGGAACTCGAGCGCCGGGGTGTTCCATGCGCTGCGCTTCGGCAATGCGCAGCTCGGGCTCGCGACTTCTGACTACAACCTCTTCCGCACGACCGACGGTGGCATGACCTGGGCCGAGGTGCCCGGCAAGCTCAGCACGTTCATCGACCCCCTGTACGGACTTGGCCGCGGAAGCACCGACCAGATCTGGGAGATGGCGGGCGGCAACGGCCTGTATCGCAGCACCGATGGCGGCGTGACGTGGACTCGAACCGGCATCGGTGGCTATCTGATCAGCCTGGCCGCACGTGGGAGCGAGCAGATCGCGGCCGGCGACAACGGGCTCATCATGCATTCGGTGGACGACGGGCTGACCTGGACGTCGGGGCCGAACGTTCCGTTCGGTCAGATCTGGTCGGTGGATTTCGCGCAGCAACGGGTCTTCGTCTCCGGAATCGGCGGGCTCGTCGCGCGGCAGAACTGATGTGCCGCGTCACCGCAGTGCATCGCCGTGGCGGTAAACGCACCGGCGTCTCGTCGGCTCGCGGCATACTCGTCGCCCCACCCCGGATACAGGAGCCAGCATGTCTCTGCGCATCAACGACACCGCCCCCGATTTCGAAGCCCAGACCACCCAGGGAACCATTCATTTCCACGAGTGGATCGGTGACAAGTGGGCGATCCTGTTCTCGCACCCGAAGGACTTCACGCCGGTCTGCACCACCGAGCTCGGCTACATGGCGAAGATCGAGCCCGAGTTCACCAAGCGCAACGCCAAGCTGATCGGCCTTTCAGCCGACCCGGTCGACAAGCACTCCTCGTGGTCGAAGGACATCGAGGAGACGCAGGGCGCCGCCGTCAAGTACCCGATGATTGCCGACGCCGACCTCAAGGTGGCCAAGCTCTACAACATGCTGCCCGCCGACGAGGTCGCCGCCGACGGCCGCACCGCCGTCAACAACGCCACCGTGCGCTCGGTCTTCATCATCGGCCCGGACAAGAAGGTCAAGCTGACGCTGACGTATCCGATGTCGGTCGGCCGCAACTTCGACGAGATCCTGCGCGTGCTCGATGCGCTGCAGCTCACCGCCAAGCACACCGTCGCGACGCCGGTGAACTGGAAGCCGGGCGACGACGTGATCATCCCCACCAGCGTCAACGACGAGCAGGCGAAGCAGAAGTACCCCGGCGGCTTCACCACGCACAAGCCCTATCTGCGCACCGTCAAGCAGCCAGGCTGAGCGCAGTTACAAGAAAGCCTGGCGGCGGCGTCGATCCGGTCGCTTCTCGCTCGTCGTGTGGATGAGGCCCGAAGGCTTCTTCATTCAACGACACGCAGGAGCGACGAGATGCGATTCATGATGCTGATGATCCCCAAGGGCTACGAGAGCGCGACGCCGGGCACCATGCCCGACGCCGCGGGCGTCGCGGCGATGATGAAATACAACCAGGCGCTGCAGAAGGCCGGCGTGCTGCTCGCGCTCGACGGGCTGCATCCGCCTTCGATGGGCGCGCGCGTCACGTTCGAGGGCGGCAAGCCCAAGGTCACCGACGGTCCGTTCGCCGAAGCGAAGGAAGTGCTCGGCGGCTACTGGATGATCCAGGTCCGCTCCCGGGAAGAAGCGATCGAGTGGGCCAAGCGCTGCCCTGGCGGCGCCAACGAGATCATCGAGATCCGGCAAGTCCAGGAGATGGCCGACTTTCCGCCCGACGTGCAAAAGGCGGCCGAGGGTTTCGAGCAACTGCAGAGCGCAGCCGCGCAAAAGGTGACGACATGAGCCAGGCCGACGCTTACCTCTTCTTCCCCGGCACCTGCGCAGAAGCGATGCGCTTCTACGAGAAGACGCTCGGCGGCAAGATCGAGATGATGATGACCCACGACCAGATGCCGCTGCCGCCGGGCACGCCGAAACCGCCACCCGGGAACGCCCATCTCGTCATGCATGCGCGTCTCGCGCTCGAGGGGCGCTCGCTCATGGCATCGGACTGGATGGGCGGCGAGCAGCCGTATCCGGGCATGCACGGCTTCTCGCTCTCGCTGGTCTATCCGACGGTCGACGCGGCGAACAGGATATTCGCGACACTGGCCGAAGGCGGCAAGGTCAACATGCCGATGCAGAAGACCTTCTGGGTCGAGATCTTCGGCATGCTGGTCGACCGCTACGGCACGCCGTGGATGATCAACGGCGGCCAGTCGACCGTCTGATCGGAACTACGCCACGGCCACCGGGCTGATCGCGTAGCGGTCGCGCCCGGCGCGCTTGGCTTCGTAGAGCGCCTCGTCGGCGCGGCGCAGCAGGCTCGCCGGATCGCTGTCGCCCGGTTCGAGCAACGCCAGGCCGACGCTGGTCGAGACCTGCACGAGGGAGCCGCCGAGCCGCATCGGCGAGCGCATCGCCTCGACCAGCTTCATCGCCACGGCCTCGGCGTCGGCCGGCGCGGCCAGCCCTTCGAGGATGACCGTGAACTCGTCGCCCGAGAGGCGCGCGACGGTGTCGACGCTTCGCACCGACGCGAGCAGGCGCTGGGCCACGACCTTCAGCAATTCGTCGCCGGCGCCGTGGCCGCGCGAGTCGTTGACACCCTTGAGGTGATCGACGTCGAGGAACAGCAAGGCCATGGCCTTGCCGCTGCGCCGGGCATGTTCGATGGCGCTGGACAGGCGGTCGTTGAAGAGGGCGCGGTTCGGCAAACCGGTCAGCGCGTCGAACTCGGCGCGCTGGCGCAACTGGTCCTCGGCGGCCTTGTGCTCGGTGACGTCGTAGTCGGTGCCGACCATGCGCAAGGCCCGACCCGTCGCGTCGCGCTCGACGATGCGGCCACGGCTGCGCATCCACAGCCATCTGCCGTCGTGGTGGCGGACCCGGTACACCGCCTCGTAGATCGGCGTGCGACTGGCGAGCGCGTCTTTCAAGTTCGCGAGCAGGCCAGCCAGGTCGTCCGGATGAACGAGGGAGCGCATCGCTTCGGGCGTCGTCTCCGTCGCCTGGTCGGGGCCGCCGTGCAGCGTGGAGGCGCGCGCGCTGTAGTAGATGCGATTGCCCGGGAGGTCCCAGTCGAACAGCGACTGATCCGAGCTTTCGAGTGCCAGCGTCAGCCGTTCCTCGCTGCGCCGCGCCTCGGCGATGCGTTCCTGCAGCGCAGCCGCCATGCGGTTCAGGGTGTGCGCGAGCAGACCGATCTCGCTGCCGGTGCGCACCTGGCTGCGGTGCTCGAAGTGGCCTTCGCCGAGCAGGCGTGCGTCGGCGCTGAGCTGGCGCAACGGCTGGGCGATTCGGGCGGCCACCCAGGCCGCGAGAAGCAGGCCGACCACGAGCATCACGACGCCCAGGGCCAGGCTCTCGCGCGAGTTCTGATTCGCCAGAGCCAGCGCCGTGTCGACCGGAATGCCGACGTAGACGAGCCACGGCATTTGGCGTGCGCGCGCGAAGCCGGCGATCCGGGTCACGCCGTCGAGGTTCGCGGTCTTGGCGCTGCCACGGCCCTCGGCGATCCTGCGCTGCAGCAGCGCGCGATCCATGGGCGCCGGCTGACCGATCCAGCGCTCGGGGTCGACCGAGCGGCTCAGCACGCGGCCGTCGGCGTCGATCAGGGAGACCACGGCGCCGGCCGGCAGCGACGCGTCCGAGTCGAGCAGCCGAGGCAAGGTCTGCAAGCTCGTCGCGACCGAGATGACGCCGACGGCGCGTGCCTGGCGGACGATGCGCACGGCGAACACCGCGGTCCACTCGCCGCCCTTGCGCAGGCGCAGCGGCGCTTCTGTCGCGAGTCCTGGCTCGCGCATCGCCGCAATGAAGAAAGCGCGATCGGCCGCGTTCAGACGTGCACCCGCCGGGGTCGGCTCCGACGAGCCGATGTTCGTGCCATCGGCGGCCCAGAGCGACACGCTCGAGATGTTGGGCGGAAACTGCAGGGCCAGCCGTCCCAGCATGACATCGTTGCGTTCGACCTCGGTCGTCTCGATCGGCAGCGTGCCGGCCAACGTGTTGAGAAGCTGGGTCACGTCGCTCAGGTGGTCGTCCAGGCGCGAAGCGGTAAGCGCAGCGACCAGCCGCATCTCTTCGCGCACATGCAGCAGGTCGCGGCCGGACTGGCGCGCGGTGTTGAAGGCGATGTAGAGAACGAACAGCAGGCCGATCGCGAAAGTCACGAGCAGCAGGCGAAACTGGATGCCGAAGCGCAGGGACTTCAGACGCGAAATGGAAAACAACGGCGTGGGCAGTGGAGTCACGGCAGACTGCCGCGCCCGCGATGCTGCGCCCTGGGCGCCGGCCTGTCACGCGCAATAGCGGGGCAAAGGCGACTCAGTTCGGTTGCGGGACAATGGAAATCACGATGGCTGGCTTCGCCGCACCCGATCCGCGACGCTTCCTGCGCTCGCTCTTCGATGCGGCCGTCGCGGCGGCCCTGCCGAGCGCGGCGCAGATCAGGCCCTTCCTGCCGCCGGCGCCCAAGGGCCGAACGCTCGTCCTCGGGGCCGGCAAGGCGGGCGGTGCGATGGCGGCGGCGGTAGAGGCGATCTGGCCGGCCGGCAAGGCAATGAGCGGCCTGGTGGTGACGCGCTACGACTACCTGCCGCTGGACTTCGCGACACTGCAGCGAAGCGGCTCGACACGAATCGAAGTCGTCGAGGCGGCGCATCCGGTTCCCGACGCCGCCGGGCGACGCGCCGCCGAGCGGATCGCCGCGCTCGCACAGGGCCTCACCGTCGATGACCTCGTGCTCTGCCTTATCTCCGGCGGCGCGTCGTCGCTGCTGGCCCTGCCGGCCGAAGGCGTGACGCTCGACGAGAAACGTGCGATCAATCGCGCCCTGCTCAAAAGCGGCGCCGCGATCGACGAGATGAACTGCGTGCGCAAGCACCTGTCCGCGATCAAGGGCGGCCGGCTCGCCAGGGCCTGCGCGCCGGCCCGGGTCGTCACCTTGCTGGTCAGCGACGTGCCCGGCGATTCGCCCTCGATCATCGGCAGCGGGCCGACCGTGCCCGACCCCACCACCTGCGCCGACGCGCTGGCCGTGCTCGACCGATACGCCATCGCCGTTTCGCCGGCGATCCGCGCCCGGCTCGGGCGCGGCGAGCTTGAAACGCCCAAGCCCGGCGACGTCGCGTTCGCCGGCAATGAAGTGCACGTGATCGCGACGCCGCAGCAATCGCTCGACGCCGCCGCCGCCGCGGCGCGCGCGGCCGGAATCGAGGCGCACATCCTCGGCGACGAGATCGAGGGCGAGTCGCGCGAGGTCGGCAAGGTGCTCGCGGCGCTGGCGCGCCAGATTGCGCGCCGCGGCCAGCCCTTTGCGCGGCCGTGCGTCGTGCTGTCGGGCGGCGAGACGACGGTGACCGTGCGAGCCGGGTCGGGCGCACCGGGCCGCGGCGGTCGCGCCACCGAGTTGCTGCTCGGCTGTGCGGTGGCCCTGCAAGGGCAACCGGAGGTTCACGTCTTCGCCGCCGACACCGACGGTATCGACGGCAGCGAGAACAACGCCGGCGCCTTCGTTGCGCCGGATACGCTGGCCCGCGCGGCCGCGCTCGGCCTGGCGCCGCGGGCCTTTCTCGACCGCAACGACGCCTACAGCTTCTTCGAAGCGCTCGGCGACCTGGTCGTGACCGGACCGACCTTCACCAACGTCAACGACTTTCGAGCAGTGTTGATCGGCTGAATTGCGAGCTGCGCGCCGGCGGCTTGCGCATCGGTGGCCGATGGCCCGGCGGGAAGCGGTGGCCGGCGAACCGGCGGTTCGGGGCCGGTACGACGATCACCGAGCCGCCGTCGTCGTCGCTGTCGGCACGGGCGAGCAGAAATTCGCGATCGCGCTGCGCGAGGCGCATGCGTTCGAGGTCGTTCTCGACGCTGCGTTGCTGCGCGTCGATGCGGCGCTGGACGCGCTCGCTCACGGCGTCGGCCTCGCGTCGTACCTCGAGCGCGCGCCGTTGGGCGTCTTGCGGGTCTTCGCGTTCCAGCTGCCAGCTGCGCTCGGTCACCGCGGTGGGCGAGGGTCGGTCGGTGAGCACGATGCGTCCGTCGGCGCCGCGTTGCTGGTAGACCTGCATCGGGCCGGACGGCGCCGACGCGCCGGCGGCAGGAACCGCGCCGGCGGCGCCGCAACAGAGCAGGGCGGCGAACGCGAGCGCGAGCGGTGACAAGTGGCGGACGTGGAGCTGCATTGCGATCCCGATCGGCGACATGCAAGCGGCCGCCATTCTTTACTGTGCCACCGTTCGGACAGCCCTGTTTGCTTCGGGCCGGTAAAGAAAGAGCACAGCTTGGTACGCTCTCGGCTCGCCAGACTCACCCGCCACCGCATGACCGATACCCATGTCTTCCGCGCCGATGCGCTCATCGCCGCCGTTACCACCGTCATCCGCGCGGCGGGATCGTCCGAACGCGAGGCAGCGCAGGTCGCGGCCAACCTCGTCGAGGCGAATCTGCGTGGCCACGATTCGCACGGCGTCGGCATGGTGCCGCGCTATGTCGATGCCGTGCTCGAGGGTGGGCTCGCGGTCGACGCGCACGTCGCCATCCGCGCCGACAGCGGCGCCTTGCTCACGCTCGACGGACAACATGGCTATGGCCAGGTGATCGGCGCCGAGGCGATGGCGCTCGGCATCGAGCGCGCCCGCCAGCACGGCGTCTGCGTCGTCGGCCTCGCGCACTCGCATCACCTCGGGCGGATCGGCCACTGGGCCGAACAGTGCATAGACGCCGGACTGGTCTCGATCCATTTCGTCAACGTGCTTTCGCGGCCGATCGTCGCGCCCTTCGGCGGCCGCGATGCGCGGCTCGGCACGAACCCGTTCTGCGTCGGCATTCCGCGGCCGGGCCAGGAGCCGATCGTGCTCGACTTCGCCACCAGCAAGATCGCGCAGGGCAAGACGCGGGTCGCCTACAACAAGGGTGTCGCACTCGAGCCGGGAACCGTCATCGACGATCACGGCAACCCGACCACCGATCCGCGCTACACCGTGGTGGAACCCTTCGGTGCCTTGCTGCCGTTCGGTGAGCACAAGGGCGCCGGCCTGGCCCTGATCTGCGAGCTGCTCGGCGGCGCGCTCGCCGGCGGCGCGACCGTCGGTGCGGTCGGCGACGGCCGCCGCCGCGTCCTCAACAGCATGTTCTCGATCCTCGTCGATCCAGAGCGCCTGGGCACGGCGGCCAACCTGGCGAGCGAGATGGAGTCTTTCGTCTCCTGGGTCTGCGCTTCGCCACCGGGCGCAGGCATCGCGCGCGTGCGCACGCCGGGCGAGCCCGAGCGCGAGACGCGCGCGGCCCGGCTTGCCGCCGGCGTGCCGGTCGATGCCGTGACGTGGGCCGAGATCGTCGCTGCCGGCGCCAAGGTCAAGGTCGCGCCCGGGGCCATCGAGACGCTTGTGCGCTGACGCTGATACTCTCGCGGGTTTTCGATCTCTCGCTTCCGCCGATGGCTCTCTTCTCGATTGCGGCCGTGCCGCTTCGCCGGTCCCTGGTGCGACCGGCCCTGACCGCGGCCCTCCTCTCGCTGGCGCTCGTCGCCGGCATTTCCACACCGGCCCGGGCCGCCGGCGTCCAGCTCGATACCTTGCGCGTCGCCGCGGGCTTTCGCATCGAGCTCGTGACCGACGCCGTTCCAAACGCCCGGCAGATGGCGCTCGGCCGCGGCGCCGACGGCAAGAGCGTGCTCTACGTCGGCAGCGTCTCCGAGGGCAAGGTCTACGCGGTCGAGTTGCTCCAGGGCGGCAAGGCCGGACCGGTGCACACGATCGCCAGCGGGCTCAACAGGCCTTCGGGCATCGCCTGGCACGATGGCAGCCTGTACGTTGCCGCGGTCTCGAAGATCCTGCGCTTCGACGCTATCGACACGCACCTCGCGCAGCCGCCGGAACCGGCGATCGTTACCGATCGCTTGCCGGGCGAGAGCCATCACGGCTGGAAGTTCATCGCCTTCGGCCCCGACGGCAAGCTCTATGTTCCGGTCGGTGCGCCTTGCAACGTCTGCGAGCCCGACGACCGGCACGGCGTCATCCTGCGCATGAATCGCGACGGCAGCGGCCAGGAGACGATCGCCCGCGGCGTTCGCAACTCGGTCGGCTTCGACTGGAGCCCGGCCGACAAGACACTCTGGTTCACCGACAACGGCCGCGACATGCTCGGTGACGACATGCCGAGCGACGAGCTGAATCACGTCACGCGGACCGGCGAGAACTTCGGCTTTCCGTATTGCCATCAAGGCGATACCCCGGACCCCGAGTTCGGCGCAAAGCACGCATGCAGCGAGTTCACGGCGCCGGCCGCCAGGCTGGGCGCGCACGTGGCCTCGATCGGCATGCGTTTCTACACCGGCACGCAGTTTCCGGAGAGCTATCGCGGCAACATCTTCGTCGCCGAGCACGGTTCGTGGAACCGCAGCAAGAAGAGCGGCTACCGGATCGCGCGCGTGAGCGTCGATTCGCAGGGACGCGCCGGCAAGCCCGAGCCCTTCATCGAAGGCTGGCTGCAAATCGACGCGAGCGGACGCGAATCGGTGTGGGGCCGGCCCGCCGACGTGCTCGTGATGCCCGACGGATCGCTTCTCGTCAGCGACGATCTTGCTGGCGCCATCTACCGCGTGAGCTACGCGCCATGACGATCGAAATCGCCCTGTTCATCGCTGCCGTCCTGGTGCTGGTCGGTGTCTGGCTGGCGTGGAAGATCGTTCGCGGGCGCATCCGCGAAGACGACAAGCCGTCGCCAAAGGCACTGGCACCGGCGCCAGAGCCAGCGCCAGTGGCGGAGCCCGCAAGGAAGGTCGAGACACCGGTGGCGAGCGTGCCAGTAGCCGCGCCGGTCCCGGTCGCCACACCCGCACCGGTCGCAGCGCCGCGTCCGCCGCCTCCGCCTCCACCGACATCGCGGCCACCTCCTCCGCCGCCGCCCGAACTGGACATGCCGGTGCCGGTCACGGTCATCATGGCGCCGAGGCCACCGGCGCAGGTCATCGAGCGCGTGCTTGCGCTCGAGCCGGCGAGCCAGGGCGAATGGGACGCGGCCATGCCGATGGCCCTGTCGGCGGTTCAGTCGGCCACCATCGTTGCCTCGCTCGCGGCCGGCGGCAACCCCGCATTTCACGCGATCGCCTTCCAGGCCGGCACCGCGATCTCCGTCGGGCGCGGCGACCTGGGCTTCATGCGTGTGCTTGCCAGCAAGTCCGAGACCGTCGCTTCCGGGTCGGGTCGCTGGCTCGACAGCAGCGCCGCGACTGCGCTCGCCGCGACCGCGCTGGCCGGGCTGGCGAAGGAGCGGTTTCTCGAAGCGCTGGGCGATGAAGTCCGCGAGCTGAAAGCAGAGATCGCCGCGCTCTCGCCCAAGGTCGCCGCGCTCGGCGATCCGCGGCTCAAGACGCTGGTGCAGGATCTGTCGCGCTTTGCTCGCGAGGCTCACGACAACTACGCGTCGGCGCTCGGCAAGCTGGCGTTTCGCGAACGCGTCGACGAGTCGGGCGAGCGCGCGTTGAGCATCTGGCGCGAGCTCGTCGAAAAGGCCGATGCGATGCGTCAGCAACTCGATGCCATGACGAAACTGCAGCGCTTCGGCGAAGCGCAGGTCGAAAAAGCGCTGGCGCAGATGCGCGATCTGAACGACCTGGAGCGCTGGCAGCGAATTGCCGCGCGCTCGCTCGCTGCCGCGCACGTGCTTCGCATCGTGATGGGCGAAATGCCGCCCCGCAACGGCTCCGACCCGCTGACCTCGGCGGCTGCCGCGCTGCAGGCCGGACTCGACCAGGACCGCGACCTCGCGCTGCACCTCTCCGACTGCGAAAAGGCCGCGCGCGGCGATCCTTATGTCGGCAAGGCCGAGTTCGAGGCCAACCGCGCCGCGCTGCGCAAGCTGCTCTCCCGGCCGCTGGCCGAGCAGGTCGCTCCTGCACTGGAGCGGCTCGAGGCGGCGCGCGAAGCCGATGCGCTCGATCCGGTCGGCGCCGCGCCGCGCCGCCTTCTCATCCGTGCAAGCGCCGAGACCTGCACCATGCGCTGGGGCGCCGCCGCGAGCTGAAGAGACGCGCCCGCCTCAGCGCGGGACGATCTTCGCGCCGGTCAACTGCTCCTGCGCCTCGACCAGCGAGGGCACGAACTTCTTGCCGTGACCGAGCGCGCTGGCCAGGACCAGCGACTGGTGCACGGCTTCACCGACAACGGTCGGCACCGCCAGGCCCTCGGCCAGGTGGGTGTAGTAGCGGATGTCCTTGCGCGCGTTGTCGAGCTCGAACTTGATCCCCGCCATGTCGCCGATCAGGGTCTTGGCCATGGCCTGGAACAGTCCCGAGTTCACGCCGCCGGCCGACACGACTTCGACCAGCCGCTTCGGGTCGATGCCGGCTCGCGCGCCGACCGCGAAGGCCTCCGCCGAGGCCGTGCAGATCGCCTGGGCGATGAAGTTGTTGAGCAGCTTGACGATGTGACCCGCGCCCGGCCCGCCGACGTGGAACACGTTTTCGGCGAAGCTGCGCAACACCGGCTCGATGCGCGCAAAAGTGGCGTCGTCGGCGCCGACCATGACGTTCAGCTTGCCTAGTTCGGCTTCGACCGGCGTGCGCGAGAGCGGTGCGTCGACGAGCAGCGCGCCGGCGCTCTCACAGGTGGCGCGCAGCCGCGTCGTCGAGTCGGGCTCGCTGGTGGAGCAGTCGACGATGACGAGCCCGGTCTTGCCCTTGGTGCCGGCGAGCAGGCCGTCGGCGCCGGTGACCGCGGCCTCGACCTGCGGCGATCCGGTGACACAGACGAACACCATCTCGCACGACGCCGCAAGCGCGGATGGCGTCGCGACTTCGGTGGCGCCCGCGGCGACCAGATCGGCGATCCGCTCGCGGTTGCGATGCACCGTGAAGCTGAGCGAGTGGCCTTTCGCGAGCAGGTTCTTCGCCATGCCGTGGCCCATCAAACCCGATGCGCCGATGAATCCGATGCGTGCCATCTTGTCCCTTGCGTTTTGGAAAACAGCGATTGTCCCGCGATCGCGGCGCCGGGCGCCAGTCGCGG
Organism: Caldimonas sp.; assembly: GCA_039933535.1. GTDB lineage: Bacteria > Pseudomonadota > Gammaproteobacteria > Burkholderiales > Burkholderiaceae_C > Schlegelella_A. Next base: position 14,684 of record JBDTNU010000008.1, read on the forward strand.
CGCAGCGGGCGGCCGCGCCGCGTTCTCGAGCGGGCAACGAGGCTGGCGCGCTGCTATGTGCGGCACCGCGCAGACACGCGGGCGCGTGTCCGCGACATTTCCTTCATGACGCAGTCCGTATTGATCGCTTGCCTGGTCCTTTCGGCGGCCGGATGGTGGCTGTGGCTGGCCGCTCGCCTTCGGGTTGCTCGCATGCAGCGTTTCTCGGCCGCGATGACCGAAACGAATCGCCTGATCCTGCGCCGACCCCAGCCGCAGGAGTTGTTCTCCGGGATCTGCGATATCTGCGTGAGCGCCTGGCGTGCAGACGGCGCGTTTCTCGACGTGCTCGAGGACAAGCGCCCGCAGCGCGTCGCTTCAGCGGGAACCGTCGAGCATCCGGCGGGGGCCGAGGATGGAAGCCATCGGGCGGAGTCGCTGGAGGTGCAGCAGTTCTTGACCTCCTTGACCCTGAGATCCGGCGAGACGACCGTCAGCAACGATGTTCGCCACGACCCTCGCCTGGCCGCCTGGGGTCCCTGGTATGCGCGGCACGGAATCGCGGCGGTCGTTGCACTTCCCCTCAAGCGAGGCGGCGCGACGATCGGCACCCTGGCCCTGTTCTCGAGACAGGCCCGGTTCTTCGACAAGTTGCTGCTCCGCCTTCTCGGCGAGATGGCCGACGACATGGTGTTCGCGCTCGACAACGCCGACCGCGAGCGCTCGGTCCAGGTCGCGCTCCTGTCCGCGGAACGCGGGCAACATTTGTTCCGGACCCTGTTCGACGCGGCACCGATTCCGATGATGGTGTTCGGCCTCGAGCAACGGCAGGTCGTCAAGGTCAACGATCTTGTCTGCCAGATTCTCGGCATCCGGCGCGACGAGGTGCTCGGCAAGACCGCGTCGGAAATCGGATCGGGCAGCTCCGGAGGCGTGCGAGAGTTCTTCGAGGAGACGCTTCGCCTGCCAGCTCGCGTCGCCGGTCTGCCGGCGCGATTGCGAGCCAGCGAAGGTGCGTGGAGCAACGTCCTCCTCAACGCCGAGCCCGTCGACTACCTGGGGCGCGCTTCGATGCTCGTGGTGGCGACCGATGTTTCGGAGGTGAAGGCCGCGCAGCTTGCGGTACGTGCGCGGCTGGCCGCGGAGGAGGCGAACCGGGCGAAGACCGCCTTCCTGTCGCAGATGAGCCATGAGCTTCGCACGCCGCTGAACGCCGTGCTGGGATTCGCCCAGCTGCTCGCCGCCGACGAAGACCGCAAACTCTCGCAGAAGCAGACCGAATGGGTGGCGCACATCCTGAAGGCCGGCTGGCACGTGCTCGGCCTCGTCAACGACGTCCTCGACCTGTCGCTCATCGAGTCGGGCCGGGTCGAAGTCGTCGCCGCCAACACGCCGCTCGCGGCCGTGATCGACGAAGCGCTGGACCTGATCCGGCCGCAGGCCGAGATCCATGGTGTCGAGCTCCGGCGCGGCTACGCCCAGTCCCTCGACGCGACCGTACGGGCCGACTCGCACCGCCTGCGACAGGTGCTGGTCAACGTCCTGAGCAACGCCGTGAAATACAACCGGCTCGGAGGATGGATCGACGTCAGGATCGGCAGGCACGCGGGAACGATCGCGATCGACGTGATGGACAGCGGCGTCGGCATGACGGATCAGCAGCTCGGCCACCTCTTCGAGCCCTTCAATCGCCTCGGCAGGCAAGGCGGCGCGGTCGAAGGGATCGGCATCGGGCTCGCGCTGAGCCGCCAGCTCATGCACCTGATGGGCGGCAAGTTCGAGGTCACCAGCGTGCACGGGAGCGGAACGCGGGTGCGCCTGCTGTTGCCCTTCGGCATCGAGGCGGCGAATTCGCCCCGCGACGAGGACGCGCATCCCATCGATGCGGCGATCGGATCGCCGCCGGAAGGGGTCGTGCTGTACATCGAGGACGACCCGGTCAATCGTCTGGTCGTCGAAAACATGCTGCTTAGCCGGAAGAGCGTGCGCCTGCTGGCCGCGGAAAACGGGCGGAGCGGCATCGAACGCGCGATCGCCTGTCAGCCGGACCTGGTGCTCCTCGACATGCAGCTTCCGGACATGAGCGGCCTCGACGTCCTGAAGGCGCTGCGTGCCGATCCGCGCACCAGGTCCCTGTGGGTGGTTGCCCTGTCGGCGAGCGCGATGCCCGGCGACGTCGCCCTCGCCAAGGAGCTCGGGGCCATGGACTACTGGACCAAGCCGCTCGACCTGCAGGCTTTTCTCGGCGGCATCACGACGCTGCTCGGCCCCAGCGGACGCGCTGTCCGCAAGGCCATGGGCCGCGAGTCGAAATCGGGATCCGGCGATGCGCGGATCGCGGAGAGCGCGCAATCACTCTGAGGCAGTGCGACGAGGCGACCGACGGCTCAGAAGCCGATCTCGTAGCGGTAGCCCTTGTAGGCCAGCACCGCGCCTTTCTGCTTGACCTGCTTCAGCACGAGCCCGGGCGCGACGGTGTCGCCTTCATGGAAAACCCGGCCGTTCAGGATCACCATCCGGCTCGCCTTGTCGCCGCTGTAGCTTGCGCCGCCGAACGCGATATTCGGCAGCTCGCGTCGAATCGCCTCGGGCAACTCGGCCCGCGTGAAGATGCGTTCGCTGGCAGAGGGCGCCGGCGATTCCGCGGGCGCTTCCTTCCGAACCCTTGGCTTGCTCGGCGGGCGCGCAAGGTCCGCTTTCTTCGCGGCGCCGGTCGCAAGCGGGGCCGGCGCCGCCACCACGATCGGCGCCTGCGACGCGGCCGGCGCCGGAGCCGGCGCGGGAGTGACCGGCGTGACCGGCAGCACGACCGGCGCTTGCGCAACCACCGCCTTTTGCGCCACCTCGCCGCCGCCGAGAAAGTTCCACGCAAGCGCCGCCGCGAGGGCGAGCACGAGGACCACGATCGCCGCGATCAGCAGTCGCGGTCGGCGCGGTGCCTCGTCGTCTTCGGGGAGCACGCCGAACTGCTGCGTGTGCAAGCCGGGCACTTCGCCACGCTCGCGCTCGGCGTCGGCCCGCCGTAGTGCATCGAGGATGTACGACATGCCTGATCCTCGCGGCGGTCAGTGCGCGGCGATGTCGAGCTTGGGCTCGTCGACACCGGTGGCACGGTTGAGTTGCATGAAGGTCGTGGGCCCCGCCTTGCCGACCGCATTGAGCCCATGCGCGGTCTGGAAGCGCGAGACCTTGCCGCGCAGGGCCGCGTCCATGGTTTGGTTCGGCGCCGGAGGCGCCTCGCCGGCAAGCGCCGCGAGCTGCGTGGCAAGACGGTCGACGAGCGGGCCCGAGGCGCCCTCGTTCAGCGCCGTGGTGTAGCCCATGGGCATCCGCCACAAGGTACCGAATTCGCCGCGCCAGACCTTGGCGAGCGCGGCGAGCGAGACCGTCTGGGAGTGGCCGTCGACCCGCAGCGTCGCGCTGTCGCTGCCGAGGCCGACCAGGACCACCGTCGTGGTCCGTCCGGCATCGTCGCGCAGGCTCATGAAGCCGGGCCGGCCCAGGCTTCTCACCATCGCCAGCGTGCTCGCGAACTTGAAGCAGCGCACCTGCTGCCTGGCCGCGGCGGCGCACGGATCGCCCTCGCCGGGGCTCACTTTCCACATCGGCGCGAGCGCGCGCCAGGCTGAATTCTCGTCACCGCCCAGCGTCTTCCATTGCGCTTTCAGCTCGGCCGTGCCGAGAATGGCGGCCGACGGTGCCGACGCGGACGATGCCGCAGGAGTGGACGATGCTGGCAGAGCCATCGCTGCCGACGACGCTGCAAACGCTGAACCTGCCGATGCAGACGCTGACATCGAAGCGGCCCCACTCGCGGGCAGCGATGAATTCGCCTGAGAAGCCGACGCCGGTGCGCTCGATACCGCAGTCGCACGTGATGCCGGTGCGATCGTCGCCGGTGGCTCGGGCGTCGCGAACTTGCGGTACGCGCCGTAGACCGCGAACACCAGCAGCGCCGAGAGCGCGACGCCAGTGGCGATGAACATGCCGAGCCCGGCGCTCGAGCCGAAGCGCGATCGGTCGGGACCGGTCGGCTCGGACTTGCCGAACACCTCGCGCGCCGACTTCTCGACCATCGCGGTGTCGATCTGGTGCTTGCCGTGCGCGTAGGCGCCGAGCATGGCCCGGTCGCACAACAGGTTGATGCGCCGCGGCACGCCGCGCGCGATCTCGTGGATGCGCTGGAGCGCCTTGCGATCGAACGGGATGGCGCGCGTCATGCCGCCGACCGAGAGCCGGTGCCGGATGTAGTGCTCGGTCTCCTTCGACGACAGCGCCTTCAGGTGAAAGCGGGCGATCACGCGCTGCGCGAGCTGCTCGAGCTCGGGCCGCTCGAGCATCGTGCGCAGCTCGGGCTGTCCGATCAGGACGATCTGCAGCAGCTTGCGTTCGTTGGTCTCGAGGTTGGTGAGCAGGCGCAGCTGCTCGAGCACGTCGACCGAGAGCATCTGCGCCTCGTCGATGATGAGCACGTTGTTCTGGCCGACCGCGTGCGTCTTGAGCAGGAAGTCGTTGAGCGCGTCGACGTAGGTCTTGACCGTCGCCGGCTGGCCGTGCGCAACGGGCGTCGGGATGCGGAACTCGTCGCACACCGACTTGACCAGCTCCATCACCGTGAGCTTCGGGTTGAAGATGTAGGCGACGTTGCAGCGCTTGGGAATCTGCTCGAGAAAGCAGCGGCAGACGGTGGTCTTGCCGGCGCCGATCTCGCCCGAGAGCAGGACGAAGCCGCCGCCGCCGCCCACGCCGTACAGCAGGTGCGCCAGCGCCTCGCGGTGGCGCTTGCTCATGTAGAGGTAGCGCGGGTCGGGCGCGAGGGAGAACGGCTCCTGCTTCAGGCCGAAGAACCGCATGTACATGGGTGCGGAGAATACCGTGCGGACGATCGCTAAGATCGACGCATGATCGAGGCACGGAATCCGAAGCGGCGCACGGCTTTGCGCTGGGCCATCGCCAGCGCGGCTTTCACGCTGCCGATTCAGTCGCGCGCCCAGGCGGCCTGGCCGAGCAAGCCGATCCGTTTCGTCGTGCCGTTCGCGCCGGGCGGCAGCTCGGAGATCGTCGCCCGCTCGACCGCCGTCGAGCTGGGCAAGCTCCTGGGCCAGAGCGTCTACGTCGAGAACAAGCCGGGCGGCGCCGGCAACGTGGCGATGGTCGAAGTGGCCGCCGCCACCGACCAGCACACGCTGGTGCTCGGCCACATCGGCACGCTCGCGGTCAATCCCTTCATCTTCGACAAGCTGCCCTACGACCCGATCAGGGACTTCAAGCCGATCTCGCTGCTTGCCAAGGTGCCGAGCCTGTACGTCGTCCATCCCGACGTGCCGGCGAAGAACCTGAAGGAGTTCGTCGCGCTCGCCAAGGCGAAACCCGGCCAGCTCAACTACGGATCGGCCGGCAACGGCAGTGCCGGCCACCTCGCCTTCGAGTACCTGAAGATCGCGACCGGCATGTTCGTGCTGCATGTGCCGTATCGCGGCACCGGGCCGCAACTCACCGACCTGCTGGCCGGACGATTGCAGGCGGCGGCGGTCGGCGCGCCGGCGGTGATCCAGTTCATCAAGGCCGGCAAGCTGCGCTGCATCGCGACCGGAACGGCGCAACGCATTGCCCAGTTGCCCGACGTGCCCACCGTCGCCGAGCAAGGCTGGCCCGGCTTCGAGATGACGCAGTGGTACGGCCTGCTCGCGCCTTCGAGTCAGACGCAGGCTTCGGTCGACCGGCTGGCTGCTGCGGCGGCCAGGGCGATGCGCGAGCCGGCGGCGCTCGAGCGCCTGTATGGCGACGCAGCGATCGCCGTCGGCAGCACGCCCACCGAGTTCGCCGCATTCATCGCCCAGGAGCGCGATCGCTGGAAGCCGGTGATAGTGCGCGCGAAGGTCAAGCCCGACTGAGTCTTGCTCCGGCCGCGCCGTCGAGGGCGCGGGCCACGTCGGCGTGAAACCAGCCGAGCGCCTGCTCGGCCCGACCGGCAGTGAGGTGGCGATTGGCGCCGCTCGCGAATCCCTTCTGGATGCCGACGGCGCAGGCGATGTCTTCCTTCTGGAACACGCCCTCTTCGATAAGGCGAAAGGTCTTTTCCCAATGCGGCGCCCAGTCGGGCGTGGCGCGATCCGCCGGGATCAGCATGCGATGCGTCCAGCGCAGGGTGCCTGCGGCCACCGCGTAAAGCGTGACCAGGCTCAGGTAGTCGGGATGAAAGATCGTGATCGTGTTCGGAAAGATCACGTGGCTCGGGGTCGCCAGCTCGCACAGGCCCGGCATGTCGTCGGGTGCGCGCGCGTCGCTCAACGCCCAGGCTTCGCCGGCGCGGCGCGCGACCAGCGACTGGTTGTGCGGGCCGAATCGCTCGCCCGCGGTCAGGCCGTCGGCGAAGAACGGGTAGATCGTTTCCTTGTGCAGCACGCGGATGTGATACGCCTCGAGAAAGGCGTCGGTGATCAGCTTCCAGTTGGCCGGGTAATCGGCGCGCACGGTGCGGAAATGAACCAGCTTGTCGACGGCATAGAAGGGCAGCTCGCCATCGAGCCCTTCGAGCCAGCCAGCGACGTCGATGTTGGCGCCTGGCGTCGGCACGACCCACAGCAGGCCGTGCCGTTCCTCGCCGGGCAGGGCGACCAGGTTGGTGTCGGCGGCACTGCAGTCGTCGAAGGCTTCGGCGTGCAGGCGATGGCGCAGGCTGCCGTCGAGGCGATAGGTCCAGCCGTGGTACGGGCAGACCACGCTGGCGCGCGGCTGCGCCACGGCAGAGCTTTCGATCAGCCGCATGCCGCGGTGCCGGCAGACGTTGAGGAAGGCGCGAAAACGACCGTCCGCGTCACGGGTCAACAGCATCGGCACGCCGTAGTCGTCGTTGGCGATGACCTGGCCGGGCGCGAGCTCGCTCGAATGGCCGCAGATCAGCGGCAGCGGCCGGAACAGCCGCTCGACCTCGGCGTCTCTGATCTTCGGGCTGGTGTAGTTCTCGACCGGAATGTGCGCCTCCGCGTCGGTCGTGTCCTGCCACTCGAGACGACCGGCGCGCACTTGCGTGCGGATGCGCTCGAGTTGCGAAGCGGTGTGAAGCGGCAGCGTCATCGGCGGGCTGAGGGGCAGGTCGGTACGCCATTTTCCGCCTGCGCCGAAGCGGGCGCCAGCGGGGCGACCCACAATCGGCCGTCACAGAGGAGGACGGCATGGATGCGCGACGTTTCGAAGGCAAGGTGGTGCTCGTTACCGGCGGCAACAGCGGCATCGGCCTGGCGGTTGCCAGGGCGTTCGTGGCCGAAGGGGCGAAGGTCGTCGTCTCCGGGCGCAACGAGTCGACGCTCGCCGCCGCCGTGAAGGAGCTCGGCGCGTCCGCCACCGGTGTCGCCGCCGACACCGGCCGGCTCGACGGCATCGACCGCGTGGTCGCCGCGACGCGCGAGTTCGGGGGCGGCCGGCTCGACGTCCTCTTCTGCAATGCCGGCATCGGCGCCTTCGGGCCGATCGCGACGATCACCGAGCGGAAGTGGGACGAGGTGATGAACGTCAATGTCAAGGGCGTCTATTTCACGGTGCAGAAAGCGTTGCCGCTGATGACCCGCGGCGGCGCGATCGTCCTCAACGCATCGGTCGCGGCCGGCAAGGGCGACCCGGGCGGTGCGATGTACGCCGCAAGCAAGGCGGCAGTGCGCTCGCTCGGTCGCAGCCTCGGCGCCGAGCTGGTGGGCGCCGGCATCCGCGTCAACGTCGTCAGCCCCGGGCCGATCGAGACGCCGATCTTCGGCAAGGCCGGCATGAACGAGCAGCAGGTCGCCGACCTCAAGGTGGCCTGGTCAGACCGCAACCCGATGAAGCGCTTCGGCACGCCGGACGAAGTGGCCGCGACGGTGCTGTTCCTCGCCTCCGACGCGGCGTCTTACATCACCGGCGTCGACTTGCTTGTCGACGGCGGGCGGGGCAGCTTCTAGCGCGGTGCGCTCGAAGTCTCGGCATCCATCCGCGTTGGGGAACGTCCGCTTCGCTGTCGGTCGAGCTCGCACTGTCGGCCAGAACCGGCCGGTCGCGAGAGGCGGCTGACGGGTAGCAAGACCAATGTGACTTTCGCTATACCGCCCCAGAGGTTAGACGTCTGACGATCGAACAAAATCGATGAAGGCCCTGAGCGGCGCAGGCAGATAACGGCGTCCCGGGTAATAGAGGAACGGCCCGGAGAAGCGTGGCCACCAGGGCTCCAGAACGGCTTCCAAGCGGCCGCTGTCGATGTAAGGGCGCAGCCAATCCTCGAACAAATAGATGATGCCAGTGCCCGCAACCGCAGCATCGACGGCGAGGTCGGTTGCGGCACCGATCCGGACCAGGAGTGGACCTGTCGGATCGACCTTCAGAACCTCACCGTTGCGTTCGAACTCCCAGGCCGGCTTGGCGCCGCTGGCAAACTGGCCGCGCAGGCATGCGTGGCCCAGCAAGTCGCGCGGATGATCAGGACGCCCACGCAGGTCGAGGTAGCCCGGCGATGCAGCAATCGCAAAGCGCTGCTCACGGGGGCCGATCGCAATCGCGATCATGTCCTGCTCGAGCCGTTCGTCGTATCGGATGCCTGCATCGCAACCTGCAGCCAGCACATCCACGAAGCTGTCTTCGGCGATCACTTCGAGGCGGATGTCGGGATAGGCGGCGAGGAAAGTCGGCACGATGCGGGGCAGGACGAGGCGTGCGGCGCTGACCGGCACGTTCAGGCGGAGCGTGCCTGCCGGCCGATCCCGAAAGCCGTTGACCACATCCAGCGCCGCCTCGACTTCTCCCAGCGCTGGCCCGAGCCGATCGAGCAGGCGCGCTCCGGCTTCGGTTGGGGCAACGCTGCGCGTCGTTCGATTCAGCAGGCGCACACCGAGCCTGGCCTCGAGCCTGCGCACCGCCTCGCTCAGGCTCGAGGCGCTGGTGCCGCTTGCCCGCCCGGCTTCGCGAAAGCCACATGAGCGCGCCACCGCCAGGAATGCAGTCAGATCTCCAAGATCAGTCGCCATTGTCCATAAATCCGTACAGCCTGTGCCGATTGAACCATATTGTCGAACGCGCGGCATCTGCCTACATTGAATTCATCACTTCACAGAACATGTAATGACTCTCAACACCAACACTGCTTCGACGTTCAAGTTGGGCGATCGCACCGTGAATCGCCTTGGCTACGGCGCAATGCAACTTGCCGGACCGGGCGTGTTCGGGCCGCCGAAAGACCACGACGCCGCGCTCGCCGTGCTGCGCGACGCCGTCGCGAGCGGCGTCAATCACATCGACACCAGCGACTACTATGGGCCGCACATCACCAATCAGCTCATCCGCGAAGCACTTCATCCGTATCCCGAAGACCTGGTAGTCGTCACCAAGATCGGCGCGCGGCGCGGCGCGGAAGGCTCGTGGAACCTGGCCATGTCGGATGAAGACCTGACGGCGGCGGTGCATGCCAACCTCCGCAATCTCGGCCTGGAAGTCCTCGAGGTCGTCAATCTGCGCATCATGTTCGACGTCCATGGGCCCGCCGAGGGCTCGATCGAGGCACCGCTGACGGCGCTGGCCGGGCTTCAGCAGCAGGGGCTGGTTCGCCACATCGGCCTCAGCAATGTGACACCCGCGCAAGTTGCGCAGGGGCGCAGCATTGCCGACATCGCCTGCGTCCAGAACCAGTACAACCTGGCGCACCGTGGCGACGACGCGATGATCGATCAGCTCGCCGCTAGCGGCATCGCTTATGTGCCGTTCTTCCCGCTGGGGGGCTTCAGCCGCCTGCAGTCTTCGGCGCTGTCCCGGGTTGCTAAGGGGCTGGACGCGACACCGATGCAGGTTGCGCTCGCCTGGCTGCTGCAGCGCTCCCCCAACATTCTGCTGATTCCCGGCACGTCGTCCGTTGCACACCTGCGAGAAAACCTTGCCGCGGAGCAACTGACGCTGTCGGCCGACGCTCTCTTGGAGCTGGACGGGATCGCCGCATCGGCACCTTTGAAGGAGCACTGAAACACGGGCTCGCGGGTCTCACGTCGAGCGTCCGCTTTTGCGTGGCGCGTTCGCGTTTGCGGAGGTCCGCTCCGGGTCGTAAAGAGACCTTCGACGTATCGCCCGAGAGCGGTCACTGCCCGCAGAGCACCTCCGACTGTTTCGACCCGTCGCTGCTGGCTGATCCTCGGAGGACGCGCCCAGCCTCAGGGTGAATGGCGCAACGCTCGAAAAGTGCAGAACAGAGCGGCGTACTACGCCAGGCTCGCTAGCGATCTACTTCGAAGACGAGCGATGACCAGAGGCTTTGCCAGCGCGCGCCGCTGCCGGCCGGCGCATCGATCATGTGCACCGTGTTGACCAGCCAGACGCCGGGCTTGCCGAGCGTCATGGTGGCTCGGCCCGATGCGTCGGTACGCACCCGCGACTCGGTGACGACGCTGCCTTCTGGAAAGGTCTTCACCAGCGCGCCGGCCAGCGGCTTGCCGAGATAGAGCACTCGCACCGTGAAGGGTGCGCCCGAGGCCAACTGGCGCGGATCGGTCTCCGCGACGATCTCGAGCGTCAGCCCAAGCGAGCGCCGCCAGAGCCGGGCATCGCGCGCCGTCAACGCCGAGAGGCGCGCCGGGCTAGCGCCATCGTCCGTGGCGACCACCATCGCCTTCGCATTGCGCGAGAACATCTCTTCGCCGGGCAACGCCGATTCGCCGTGCGCGGCGCGCCAGGCGATGACGTCGTCGAGCCCCTCGTCGCGCAAGTAGCTCTCGAACAGGGCCGGCTCGAGGCTGATGCGCGACGGATTCGATCGATAGACAGCCATCGCCAGACCGGTGGTGCGCAGCGCGATCGTGCCGGCCGGGTCGGCCCCCGGTGCGCCTTCGATCGGCCGCTCGCCCTTCCTGTCGATGAAGGCGAAGCGGACGACGCGGCGCGGGTCGCGGGGCAGGTTCTCGCCCGGCCAGCCGGTGCCGACGCGGTGCACGATGCCGATCTCGTCGCCGGGCGCTGCGGCAAAGCGATCGGGCAGGAGCCAGTATTCGTGGGCGTCAGCGGCGGCCGAGATCAGCAGCAGCGTCGCGAAGACCCGCAGTCGGTTCGTCATCGGACGGCATTGTCCGCAATACGCGGCTTCGCTCCAGCAGCAGCTGCGAAACCACGCCGGCGGCAATCACTTCGGGCTCCTTGCCCTCGATGCCGGGAAGACCGATCGGGCAGGTCATCCGGGCGACGAGGGCGGGCGCGATGCCACGCTCTTCGAGGCGGCGCGAGAAGCTCGCGCGCTTGGTCTTCGAGCCGATCAAGCCGAAGAAGGCGAAGTCGCCGCGGCGCAGGATCGCTTCGGCGATGCGCAGGTCGAGCGCGTGCTCGTGGGTTAGGACGAGGAAGAAGGCCGCGGGCGGCGCGTTGCGAACTTCGGATTCGACGGTGTCGACAGAGGTTCGACGGATGTGCGCGGGCCAGGGCGATCCGAGATTTGTCGTCGCCGGAAATTCCTCGTCGCGCTCGTCGAACCAGTCGACTTCGCAATCGAGGCCGGCCAGCGCGGTGGCGATCGCCCGGCCGACGTGGCCGGCGCCGTGCAACTGAAGATGAAAGAGCGGTTCGGCCACGGTCCAGCGTTGCAGCGCTGCCGCGTCGAGCGGCGCGAAGGCGAGCGTGACCGCGCCACCGCAGCATTGGCCGAGCGAGGGTCCGAGGGCGAAGTGCTGTTCCCGATGTGACATGTCGCCACGCTCGAGCATCGCTCGCGCCGCGGTGATCGCCTTCAGCTCGAGGTGGCCGCCGCCGATCGTGCCAGCGCATTCATGCGCCGACACCAGCATTCGCGTGTCGACGCCGCGTGGCACCGAGCCGCGCGCCGCGACAACTTCGACGACGAACGCGGCGACACCTCGAGCCAGCCACGCCGATGCATTCAAACGAGCGGAAGAGTTCACGCTGTACCCGCCGACATCAGACGCATCCCGGCATCGCGGGCCGCCGCTTTGTCGAATGTGAAGGTTGCCGTGCACCCGGCCGCAGACCCCAGCCGTTCGATCAGATGGTCGGCAAAGTCGGCCGCGCTCGACTCGAGCCCGCGCAGCGCCTGCCAGACAAGCTCGGGCATCTGCACGATGACACCCTCGGTCTGAAGAAGCGCCTCGAGCACGGCTGCGATGTCGGCGCGATTTCTTCCGTACAGATCCTGGAGCACCCAGATCGTCTCCACCAGCGTCACGATTGAGACGAATCCGGGAGCTTGCGCCGTGAACGATTCCATCAACCTGCCCGCTTGTGCAGACTGGCGCGCGTCGTCTTGCGCGAGATAGCGCACCAGAACGTTCGTGTCGAGCCCGATCATCGTGTCCGGAAGGGCTTCGACGCGTGCTTTCCGATGGCGCGACTCATGTCGTCGATCGACACGCGCTTCGCGGGCTTCGGGACAAGACCCTTCAGCGCGGAGACAGGGCGGGTCGAAGCCTTGAGAAGCCAGCCTTCCGACGTCTTGACGAACTCGACGCGCGAGCCTGCTTGCACCGCCATATCGGCGCGAACCGCAGATGGAATGACGATCTGGCCCTTGCTGCTGACGGTCGAAGTACTCATGTGGCGAGTGTATCTGGCGTCTTACTTCATTGTAAGACACCTGCGTTCGACGCCGTGGATCAAGCGCCGACGGAGGCCGCCTGCACCGCCGTGACGGCGCGCAGGATCGCTTCGCTGGTCGCCGGCGCACGCAACGGTGGATCGCTGCGATGTCCGCCCGCCGCAGAGACCGCATCGCGGATCGCGAAGAAGACCGAGAACGGCAGCAGCAGCGGTGGCTCGCCGGTGGCCTTGCTGCGATGGATGGTGTCGAAGGCGTTGTCGCCGGCCGGCATGCCGTCTTTCCAGAGGCGAACGTCGAACACCGGCGGGCAATCGTTGGCGGTCGGAATCTTGTAGGTGCTCGGCGCGTGCGTCAGCAACAGGCCGGCCTTCGACGAGCCGTCGTTCGGATGCCAGACCAGCTCTTCCATGGTCAGCCAGCCCATGCCCTGGATGAAGGCGCCCTCGACCTGGCCGATGTCGATGGCGGGGTTGAGCGAGCGGCCGGCGTCGTGCAGCACGTGCGCGGCGAGCAGCTTCCATTCGCCGGTGAGCGTGTCGACGACGACCTCGCTCACCGCCGCGCCGTAGGCGAAGTAGTAGAACGGCCGGCCCTGCATCGTCTCCTTGTCCCACGACAGGCCGGGGGTCGCGTAGAAGCCGTCGGACCAGAGCTGGACGCGCGCCATGTAGGCCTCGACGACGAGCTCGCGGAAGCTCATCGTCTTCGCGGCTCCGATCGAGACCGAGCCGTTCGCGAAGCGGACATCGGCCGGTGCGACGGCGTGGCGCTCGGCCGCGAAGACGACGAGCCGATCGCGGATCTGCCGCGCCGCGTCCTGCGCCGCCTTGCCGTTCAGGTCGCTGCCGGTGGAGGCGGCCGTGGCCGACGTGTTGGCCACTTTCTGGGTGTCGGTCGCGGTCACGCGCACCGCGTCGAATTCGATGCCGAGCTCGTGCGCGACGACCTGCGCGACCTTGGTGTTGAGTCCCTGGCCCATCTCGGTGCCGCCGTGGTTGACGAGCACCGAGCCATCGCCGTAGACGTGCACCAGCGCGCCGGCCTGGTTGAGGTGGACCAGGTTGAAGGAGATGCCGAACTTGACCGGCGTGAGCGCGAGGCCGCGCTTGAGGATCTCGCTCCCGGCGTTGTACGCAGCGATCTCCGTGCGCCGGGTGCGGTAGTCGCTCGTGGCTTCGAGCTCGGCGACGAGCTCGTGGATGATGTTGTCCTCGACGACCTGTCCGTAGGGTGTGACGTTGCGCTCGTCGGGCCGCGCGGGCGTCGGGCTCGGCCCGTAGAAATTGACCCGCCGCACATCGAGCGAGTCCTTGCCGAGCTTCCTGGCGATCGAGTCGACGATGTTCTCGATCGCGATCGCGCCCTGCGGCCCGCCGAAGCCGCGAAACGCGGTGTTGCTCTGCGTGTTGGTCCGGCCCGAGTAGCCGTGGATCTCGACGTCCGGCAGCCAGTAGGCGTTGTCGAAATGGCAGATCGCGCGCGTCATCACCGGGCCCGAGAGGTCGGCGGAGAAGCCCGCCCGCGAGACCATCGTCAGCTCGGCGCCGAGCACGCGGCCTTCGTCGTCGTAGCCGACTTCGTATTGGTAGTGGAAGCAGTGGCGCCGGCCGGTGATCATGAAATCGTCGTCGCGGTCGAGGCGCAGCTTGACCGGCCGCCCGAGCTTCTTCGCCGCAATCGCGGCAACGCAGGCGAACAGGCCCGACTGCGACTCCTTGCCGCCGAAGCCGCCGCCCATGCGTCGGCATTCGACCTGCACGTGATGCGAATGCAGGCCCAGGCAATGCGCGACCAGGTGCTGCATCTCGCTCGGATGCTGGGTCGAGCAATGGACCAGCATGCCGTCGTCTTCACGCGGGATCGCGTAGGAGATCTGGCCTTCGAGATAGAACTGCTCCTGGCCACCGACCTCGAGCGTGTCGACAAGCCGATGCGGCGCGGCGTCGATCGCGGTGCGCGCGTGCCCGCGCGAGAGGTGCATCGGCGGTAACACGTAGCTCTGCGCGGCATGCGCTTCGACCGGCGTGAGCAGGGCTGGCAAGGGCTCGACGCGGATCGCGGACCGGGCCTGCGCCGCCGCGCGCCGCGCCTGGTCGCGTGTCTCCGCGATCACCGCGAACACGGGCTGGCCCATGTAGTGGAGAGTGCCATCGGCAAGGATCGGGTCGTCGTGGATCACCGGCCCGCAATCGTTCACGCCAGGAATGTCTCTGGCCGTCAGCACCGCGACCACGCCGGGCATCGCCGCGATGCGCGCGACGTCGATCGCGATCAGCTTGCCGTGCGCGACCGGCGAGAGCCCGAGCGCGGCGTGCAGCGTGCCGGCCAGCTCGGGCAGGTCGTCGACGTAGGGTGCGTTGCCGGCGACGTGCATGTGCGCCGATTCGTGCGGCCGCGAGACGCCGACGCGGCTGCCGGCCGCAAGGTCGGCATTCGGCGCAGCGAGCCAGCGGGGATCGAGCGCGCGGTTCATGGCCGGGCTCCGGTCGCGACGAGTGGCGCGGCATGCGGCATCGCGCTCCACACGCTGGTCTCGTGCAGTGCCAGCGGCGCGTCGGGCCGCGTCTCGAGCCACAGGCGCTTCAACAGGTTCTGCGCGACCTGGAGGCGGTAGGCCGCGCTCGCGCGCATGTCGCTGAGCGGCGCGAAGTCGATGGCGAGGGCATGCTGCGCGGCGGCGACGGTCGCCTCGCTCCACGGCTGGCCGACGATCGCCGCCTCGGTCGCGGCGGCGCGCTTGACCGTCGCCGCCATGCCGCCGAATGCAAGGCGCGCGGTCGCGACGACGCCGGCATCGAGCGCGATCGAGAACCCGGCGCACAGGGCCGAGATGTCGCAGTCGAAGCGCTTCGAGATCTTGTAGGCGCGCACTTGGGCATCGTCGGCGAGCGGCACCTCGATCGCCTGCACGAACTCGCCGGCCTCGAGCCGGTTCTGCATGTAGCCGGTGTAGAACTCGGCCAGCAGCATGCGCCGCACGCGCTCGCCGCGGCGCAGCACGAGCGTTGCATCGAGCGCCATCAGGATCGGCGGCGAATCGCCGATCGGCGAGCCGTTGGCGACGTTGCCGCCCATGGTTCCTGCGTGGCGCAGCGGCACGCCGGCAAAGCGCAGCCAGACATCGGCCAACGAAGGCCAGCGTGCAACGAGCGCGCGCCAAGCGTCCTCGAGCGATGCGCCGGCGCCGATCGACAGCACGCCGTCACGCGCATCGACCTGCTTCAGCGCGTCGACGCTGCCGATGAACAACAGCGCCGGCAGCTCGCGAAACATCTTGTTGACCCACAGGCCGATGTCGGTCGAGCCGGCCAGGATGCGCGCCTCGGGCCGCGCCAGACGCTCGGCCGCGAAAGCTTCGAGCGACTGCGGCGCGACGAATTCGGCGCCTGCGCCGGCATAGCGAAAGGTCTCGTCCGAGCGCAACGATTCGAGCGCGGCCCGCGCCGGCGCGGTGTCGATCGGCGCGGCGGGAAGGTCGAACATGCGCTCTCCGGCGTCGAGGATCGGCCGGTAGCCGGTGCAGCGGCAGAGGTTGCCCGAGAGCTCGTCGGCGAGCTGCTGGCGTGTCGGCCGCGTGCCGCGCGCGCCGTGATGCTGATAGGTGGCCCAGAGCGACATCACGAAGCCGGGCGTGCAGAAGCCGCACTGCGAGCCGTCGCAATCGACCATCGCCCGCTGCACCGGGTGCAGCCCGTCGCCCTGCACGGGATGCAGGCTCGCGGCGTCGTTCAGGTCTTCGACCGTGAACAGGGCCTTGCCGTCGAGCGTGGGCAGGAACTGGATGCAGGCATTCGTGGTCGTCAGGCGCAGGCCGCCGACGACTTCGGGCGCGCCTGCGTGGGCGGCACCGGGCAGCTCGCCGACGACGACGGTGCAGGCGCCGCAGTCGCCTTCGTTGCAGCCTTCCTTGGTGCCGACGCAGCGCGCGTCTTCGCGCAGCCAGTCGAGCACGGTGCGCGTCGGCGACACGTCGGAGACTTCGACGACGGCGCCGCGGTGGAAGAAGCGGATCGGGCGGCTCGGCATGGCGCTCATGGATGCGGACGATGCAGCGAAGGTAAACCCTCGCGTGGAAAGCGATATACAACCGAATGCATGCCGCCTATGATTCTCGCAGTATGACGCCGGACGCTGCATTCGGGAAGATCGAGCTTCATCTCATCCGGGT